>CAYZFW010000001.1:0-21443 GCA_964477615.1 uncultured Phycisphaeraceae bacterium
GGACCAGCGAGCACTTCATGGTCATGAGGCAGGCGAGCGACTTGACGTCGTCGAGCGAGACGTCAGGGTGGAAGCGCAGGCCGCCCTTGTAGGGGCCGCGGGCGTTGTTGTGCTGCACGCGGTAGCCCTTGAAGAGCTGGTACCGCCCGTCGTCCATCTGCACCGGGAAGTGCACCATGATCTCGTTCTTGGGCTGGGCCAGGATGAGCTGGATGTGGTGCGGCAGCCCGATCACCTCCGCGGCGTGGAGCACCGCGTCGATCGTCTGCAGATACAGATTGTCAGGGTCCCGCTCCATGCCCAGTTCATCGAACACGGGGCTGCCGAGGTTCTGACGGTTCGGGGAGGCGATGCTGGCTTTGGCCATGGCGAGTTCTCTCGGAGGAAAGGATCAGGGACCAAGTTCGGTGATGCGGGAGTCGGGGGGTGAGTGCGATGTCGGTGGCGCGGTCCTTCGCGCGGGGTGCTTCGGCGTGCTACAACTGCCGCGGACTTCGGGCTTTGAGCGTTGGTGGAGCGTGGTCGGTGTCGGCGCGCCCGAGCGCCGGCCCGCGTCAGAAGAGCCCCGGTCGGCCCACCACCGACCTGAAAGGGGGAAGAGGATGATAGTCTACTTCGCGGCGGATTTGCTCTGGGCCAGCAAGATCAAAGCCCATTCGGAGGCGATCGGCATCCACGCCCGCCCGGTGCGTGACGTGTCCATGCTCGAGGCCCGCCTCGCCGATTCCGACGTGCGCGGGATGGTCGTCGATCTCGACGCGCCGGAGACCGCCTTCGCCCTGCTGGCGAAGCTCCGAGAGCACGCTGAAACCGTTTCCAAACAAGGAAAAAACGCTACTTTCCGCACCGCCGCGTTCGGCCCGCACGTGGACACTGTTTCGCTCCACCGCGCTCAAACGGAGGGCGTTGGGATCGTGCTGACGCGCGGGGCGATGGAGCGCTCGATGGAGCGCGTGCTGCGGGCGCTGGAGGGGCTGGAAGAGTAAAACGGTTTACCAGAATCGTTCGAGGGCCGTCTCGCTGTTACGCCAGCGGATTCACTCTTGGCGTCGGGTCGCCATGGCGCCGAAGCCGCGCTTCCACATCGCGCCACAGCACGCGGGCACGCGCGGGCTCGTTGTCCGTCGCCGCCAGCGCGGCACGCCAGCGCAGCGCCCGCCTCGGAGTGTTCCCCGTGCCGACACACTCCACGAAAAGCCGGAAGAGCATCTCGGAACGGTCGGCGTCGGTGCGCCGCTCCACGCCGACGGTATCGATCTGGACCAGCGTGAAGGGTCGGTGCGCCGCCACCGGATGTGGTGAGGGCGTCACGATGATGTTGGATGGCTTGAGGTCGCGGTTGCGGAGGCCTGCGCGAGACATCGCTGCCACGAGTTCGCCAGCGGCGCGCGCCAACTTCGTGTGGCGCGGCGCGGCGGCGTCGATCTCTGGCGCTCGCCCGGCGATCACTTCCAACAGCGTCGGGCCCTCGACGCGCTCCATGACAATGGTCTCGATGAAGTTGCGGCCCCACGCGAGCAGCCCGCCGGCGCGCTTCCCACGCGACAGCACGAGGAGCTCCGGCGACGCGAACCCGCGCGAGGCGAGCAGCCTTGCCCCCCGCCACTGGCGGTGCCCTCGCGTTCTTGCCAGTAGCATCGCAAACGCGTGGTGCGGACGGTCCAGCAGCAGGCACTTCACCACCACAGGCAGTGAATCGATCCGCCCCGCGAGCACACTCGAGCGCTTGTCACGCTTCAGCACGGTTGCCCGTTCCAGCCATGCCCCGCTCGAAACGAGTGCGGCCACCCGCGCCGGATCGGCCACGGTGGCGCGGGTCACCCGAAGCATGACGCTCCCCGGGACAACCTCCGGGGCGGAATCGGCGGCGGGTTGACGGTGGTCGGTACCCACGTGCGGGCGGCCATTAGAATGGGACCGCTGCCCGGACGCCACGCGCGCTATTCGGGGGGCAAGGACGCCGACCACACCCGAAAAGGACCCGATGGCCCCCAAGTCTTCCTCGCGAAAATCAGGCCACGCCTCCCAAAACGCCCCGGCCCCGACGGTCAGTCCGCACCCCTGGGTCACCCCCGGCGAACTGCCGCTCGGTGCCCTCTGGACCCCGGCGTCCACCACCTTCCGCGTCTTCGCCCACGCCGACGAACTCCACCTCCGCCTGCTCCACCCGCAGTCGCTCGAAGTCCGTGAGCACGCGATGGGTCCCGCCGCCTCGGGCAACAACATCTGGGAATGCACCGTCGCCGGCGACCTCCGCCACTGGGCTTACTCGTACACCCTCACCCGCGCCGGAACCACGCTGGGCGACATCGTCGACCCCTGGTCCAGGCTCATCCGCGCCGGACGCGGCATCGTGCACCACGACACCACGCCCGTCACCCCGCGTCCCCGCCTCGACCCCCGCGACGCCGTGATCTATGAGATGCACGTCCGCGACTTTACCCGTGACCACACCTCCGGTGTGCGTCACGATTGGCGCGGGCGCTACCCCGGCGTCACGCAGCGTGGCACCCGCCTTGACGGCACTGAGATCTCCACCGGCTTCGACCACCTGCTCGAACTGGGCGTGAACGTCGTCCAACTCATGCCCGTTCACTCCTTCAGCCTGCCGTACCACCCGGAATACGAGTGGGGCTACATGCCGATGGACTACAACGCCCCGCACGAGGGCTACGCTGCGGGGATCGAGATCGACGCCCCGGCCCGTGAGTTCAAGCGACTGGTCTCGGACCTGCACTCCGCCGGTCTGCGTGTGACGCTCGATGTCGTCTACAACCACACCTTCGAGCGCTGGCCCTTTACGCCGGGAGCCGATACCGACGGCAAGCCAGCCCCGGCCCGCCTCCGCTCGTTCATGGCCCTGGCCCCCGACGAGTACTTCCGCTTCAACAAGGACGGCAAACCCTCGAACGGCTCGGCGTGCGGCAACGAGTTCCGCTCAGACTCGCCCATGGGCCGGCGCTTCCTCGTCGAATCCGTGAAGTACTGGGTCCACGAGTACGGCATCGACGGCTACCGCTTCGACCTCATGGGGCTCATCGATACCGAGACGATGGAGACGCTCACGCGCGAACTGCACGCCGTCGACCCAACGATCATGGTCTACGGCGAGCCGTGGGCCGGGGGCGAAACCCCGATCGAGGTCAACAACAAGGGCAAGCAGCGCGGCAAGGGCTGGGGCGTCTTCAACGACGACTTCCGCGACGGGCTCCGCGGCGAGGTGTTCAAGCCCGAAGAATCCGGCTTCCTCGCCCACGCCGAGGGCGTCGAGCCGCGTCAGATCGCCCGTGTGAAGGCCGGGATGCTCGGCGGTGTGACGACCTTCGCCGATTCGCCGCTGGAAACGATCAACTACATCGAGTGCCACGACAACCACACGCTGCGCGACCGACTGGCCTTCTCGACCCGCCACCGCGCCCGCATCACGGTCAGCGAGCGCGAGCGCATGAACCGCCTCGGTGCTCTCATGCTCCTCACCAGCCCGGGCATCCCCTTCATCCACAGCGGACAGGAACTCGGGCGCAGCAAGGGCGGGCACGACAACACCTACAACCTCGGCGACGAGATCAACAACATCCCCTGGGCCCTCAAGGACGCCAACCACCGGCTCTTTGACTTCTACAAACGCGCAATCAAACTCCGCGCTGACCACCCGATGTTCCGCCCGGGCACGCGCGACGCCGTGCTGAGCAGCGTGAAGTTCCTCGACGATGACCTGAAGATGCCCCTGCTGCCGGGCGTCATCGGCTGTGTCGTCACCGACGCCTCGGGCAAGGACGAGTGGTCGAAGGCCGTCTTGATCTTCAACGGCACCGAAGGCCGCGTGGGCGTCACGTTGCCGCCGGGCAAGTGGAAGCCCGCGGTGGACGACGGTTCGTTCTCGGCGCTGGCCCCCGAGAAGCGCGGCGTGGCCACCGGGAAAGTGGAGATCGGGCCGCACTCGGGGAGCGTGCTGTACCAGGAACGGCGGTGAGTGGCCGCTCCCGTGCCACCGCTTGGCGTCCGCGACAAGCCGTGTCCCCACCGGGCAAGCCTCATCCGAAGCACGGCTTGTCGCGGGCACCAAGCCGTGGCACATGCGTTAGAGCACTTGCATACGCTGGCACAGTGACCACCCCGACGCGCCCCATCCGCATCCTGTTCGTCTGTCTCGGCAACATCTGCCGCTCGCCGCTCGCTGAGGGTGTATTTGTCGATCTCGCCCGCCGGCGCGCCGTGGCCGACCGCTTCATCGTCGATTCCTGCGGAACGGGCGATTGGCACAGCGGTGAACTCGCTGACCCGCGCTCCCGTGCCGTGGCCCGCAAGCACGGCATCGAACTCACCCACCGCGCCCGCGTGCTCCGCCCCGATTACGACTTCCCTGCGCTATCTGGCATCGCCGCGCCGCCGGGGCGGAACGCCTCGCCGCCGTTTGACTGGTTCATCGGGATGGACCGCCAGAACTGCCGGCGCCTGATCGCCGTGGGCGCTCCGCCGGCACGCGTGGCCCTGCTGCGATCGTTCGACCCGGCGCTCCGCGGCAGGCCCGAGCACGAGCAGGAGGTGCCCGACCCATACACCGAACCGGACGAAGCGTTCGACGAGGTGTACGCGATGGTCGTCCGTGCGTGCGATGGGCTGCTGGACCATCTGCTGAACGCCGAATAACCACCGAACCGCCAATCGACGCGCGTGAACCTCGAAGCCTGCCGCGGGCATCCAACCACTGCGGCCCAGCGAACTCCCTCAGCACAACCCGCGCCCAACCAACAGGAGTGTGGGGAAAGTGATTCAATCGCAGCGGGCCGACACCATGATCACGCCGAACACCAACATCCTGAAGCAAAGAGGATTCGCCATGCCCGCCCTGCTATCCGCCGCCGCGCTGCTTCTGGCTTCTTGCGGCGAGCAGCCCGCGAAAATCGCCGCGCCCGCGCCGCAGGCAACCGTCGCAACACCCGCCACGCCGACGCCTGCATCACCCACGATCCCCGCCACCACCGCCGCCGCGGCAACCGCCGACGCCAAAGCGAACACCGACATGCCCGAAGACCCCAAGAGCCTCACCGAAGAGCAGTGGAAGAAGCGCCTCACGCCCGAGCAGTACTACATCCTGCGCCAGAAGGGCACCGAGCGCGCCTTCACCGGCAAGTACTGGGACACCGACACCCCCGGCGTCTACAAGTGCGCCGGCTGCTCCACCGTCCTGTTCAAGAGTGATGCCAAATTCGACTCGCACTGCGGCTGGCCGTCCTTCGACAAGATGATCGCCGACGGGGTCATCGAAGAGCACCGCGACACCTCCCACGGCATGGTCCGAACCGAGGTCGTCTGCAAGAAGTGCGGCGGCCACCTGGGCCACGTCTTTGAGGACGGCCCCACAGCCACCGGTCTGCGCTACTGCATCAACTCCGCGTCCATCGAACTCGAGCCCGAGAAGAAATGAACGCCGGGGTGGCGTGCTTCCGCTCTGGGAAGCATGCCACACTGTGCCACGGCTTGGCGTATTCGACAAGCCGTGCTTCAAGAGGCGACCACGTTTCAACACGGCTTGTCGAAGACGCCAAGCCGGGGCGCGCTCACGCCGCCGAAAGCCGCGCGAGCTCTTTCAACGTCTCCGCCGCGCGGCCCGACGTGATGGCGTCATCGGTCATCGCCAGCGCCGCCTCCCAACGCTCGGTCATGCCCGCAACGATCAGCGCCGCCGCGGCGTTGACCCGCACGATGTCCCGGGCCGCGGCCACCTGCGGCGAGCCGTCGTTCCCGATCACACGCCGGATCAGTTCCGCCGAGGCCTCGGGCGTCTCCACCGCGAACGCCCCACGTGCCGCCCGTGACACCCCCAACGCCAGCGGATCGAACGTCCGTGTCTCGATCGGCGTTCCACCACGCACCCGCGCAACAAACGTCTGATCGCAGGTGGTGATCTCGTCCATCCCGTCGAGGCCGTGGACCACCATCGCGCTCTCGCAGCCAAGATCCTTCAGCGCCTGGGCCATCAGCGGCGCGTAGGCACCGTCCCACACGCCCAGCAGTTGCCGCTTCGCACCGGCGGGGTTCGTGAGCGGGCCCAGCAGGTTGAAGATCGTAGGGAACCCCAGACTCTTCCGCGGCCCCGCGGCGAACTTCATCGCCGGGTGGTGGTTCACCGCGAAACTGAAGCACACGCCGCAGGCATCGAGGCAGCGCGCCTGCACGTCCGGCGTTGCGTCGATGTTCACGCCCAGGAGTGCGAGCACCTCGGCGGAGCCGCGCCCGGTCCGCGACCGCCCGCCGTGCTTCGCCACGCGCACGCGCTCGACCGGCCCGCCCGCCGCTGGCCGCGCCGCCGCCGTGACAATCGCTGCCGCCGTGGAGATATTGAACGTCTTGGGCGCACCGCCGGTGCCGCAGGTATCGAGGATGGGCGCGCGTGGATCGTCCTGCACGGGCAGGCGCGTGACATGCCGGCGCATCGCCGACGCCCCTGCCACCAGTTCATCGAGCGTGACGCCCTTCACCGCGAGCAGCGCCAGCATCGCTGCCACCTGCATCTCGTTGGCCCCGCCGGTGAGGACGATCTCAAACGCACGGTCGGCCTCGTCACGCGAGAGGTGCTGGCCGGAGAGGAGGTGCTGGAGGACGGGTTGCATGAAGGGAGGATATTGGGAGCCCGTCTATCTCGGAATGTAGCTGAGCGAGCACTGCGGCTGGCGATCGAGGTGCTCGAAGTGAGCGGCCATCGGACCCCCGGCCCGATGTGGCCGCACCGGAGTTCCACACTCGATGCAGCAGAAACCGAGGGCGGATCCCGGGCCGTCACCGCGCATGGTCAGGGCCTCGTCGATGTGGATTGTCCGACCTTGAAATCGGCAATGCGTCATCTTTGGGTGCGCGGTCGGGACCTGGGCACCGCCGATCTCTCTCACCGCCTCGCACGCCCGCTCGATCATCTCCCGGCTCACGTCAAGGTGCGTCACCATCCTCACCCGCTGCGGGCCAAACGGCAGACACCACACCCCGGCGGCCTTCAGCCGCTCGCACACCTGCGCCGCCGTGCCCAAGGCCGCGTCCACGTCGAAGATCACGATGTTTGTCTCAGCGGGGAACGCCATGCGCAGGCCGCGCGTGCGCGAGACCGCTTCCGCCAGCATTGAAGCGTGCTCGTGGTCCACCTTCAGCCGCTCGCGGTGATGGTCCAGCGCGTGGATCGCCGCCGCGGCAAGGATGCCCGATTGGCGCATCGCCCCGCCGAACATCTTGCGGAAGCGTTTGCACCGCGCGATGAACGCGGCCTCGCCCGCAACCATCGATCCCACCGGCGCACCCAGCCCCTTGCTGAAGCAGCACGCCACGGAATCGACGTGCCGGGCGTATTCCGCCGGGGCGATGCCGCTCGCCGCCGAGGCGTTCCACACCCGCGCGCCGTCCAGATGCACCTTCAGCCCGAGTTCCCTCCCCCGCGCCGCAACACGCGAGAACAACTCCCTCGGCCACACCGCGCCCCCGCCGCGGTTCTGTGTGTTCTCCAGCACCAGCAGCCTCGACCGCGGCGTGATGGGCGACTCGGGCCGGAACAGCCGCTCCACCTCGCCGACATCGAACAGCCCGCGCTCCCCCCGCGCCTCGCGCGACATCACCCCCGACAGCGCCGCGGGCGCGCCCGTCTCGTAGTGCAGGATGTGCGAGTCCTCGTGCGCGATCACCTCGTCGCCCGGCTCGGTGTGCGCCCGGATCGCCACCTGGTTCGCCATCGTGCCCGACGGCACAAACAGCGCGGCGGGCTTGCCCAGAAGGTCCGCCACCTTCCGCTCCAGGGCGATCACCGTCGGGTCATCGCCGAGCACGTCATCGCCCACCTCGGCCCGCAGCATCGCCTCGCGCATGGCGGGCGTGGGGCGGGTGACGGTGTCGGAGCGGAGGTCGATGATCGTCGGCATCGGGATAGTGATACCGCGCACAGCGGTCACAGATTCGCCGCGATCGCCTTCGCCAGATCGGCCCCCTCGGCTGGCGGAAGTTTGCCCGCGTTCCACCCGATCCCCAGCCCCGCCGGGCCGATCTTCGGGATGATGTGGAAGTGCACATGGAACACGGCCTGGTGGGCCTCGCTCCCGTTGTTCTGCAGGATGTTGTACGCCGACGCCCCGGTGGCTTTCATGACGGCCCGGCAGATGCGCGGCAGCACGCGCCCCACCGCCGCGGCGGACTCGTCCGACAGTTGATCCAGCGTCGCCGCCGGCTCCTTGGGGATCACCAGCGTGTGCCCGCGGCTCAGGGGGTTGATATCGAGAAAGGCAAAGACGCGGGCGTCTTCATGGACTTTGTGGCAGGGGATCTCGCCGCGGATGATCTTGGTGAAGATGGAGTCGGGCATGGGGGAGGGTAGGGGCCGTCGACCTCACTCCAACCCGAGCCCTTTGATGATCTCGAAGAGTTCGATGATGTGCGCCGTGGCCTGTTGTTCAGTCAGAGTGGAGACCCAAGCGTCGTAGGCTTCGAGGCTGGTGAACCCGAGCGCGGCGACCACGGGGCCCGGGGGTGTGGGTGCCTGAACCGCGGTCGCCTCCGCTGCGGCATGCCGCGCGGCGGCCACGGCCGACTCTTCGCCGGGGCCGGTCATGACGAACTCAGAGGCGGGCGGGGCGCAGGCACCGTACCCGCCCGTGCCGAAGCGACCAAGGAAATAGGTCAGGTCTGCGGTGTTGGTGCTGTTGTCGGTGTTGAAGTCGCCGCGCAAGTTGCACTGCGGACCCTGACCGAATGAGCCGAGGAACTGCGTGAGGTCGGCGGTGTTGACGTCGCCGTCGCCGTTGATATCGGCGGCTTCTTCGGTGCCAACGCAGAAGGTGTAGGTGAAATCCGTGACCGGTGGGTTGCCAGTCACCAGTGCGCAGCGCAGAGCGTTGGAAGCGGCCCCCAACACGGGTTTGACGCGGTACTTCCAGCCGTTCTGGATCGCGGCATCGATGGGCGTGATGCGGAGTCGGTTGGGGCTTGCGGGATCAAGATCGATTGTGAAGCACGAGGTGACATCGACCCATGTCGGGTTGTTGAGTGTGGACCGTTCGATGGTGACAGGTACGCCCGTGAACGTGAGCGGGCCGTAGAGACGGATAAAGATGGGGGATGTCGGAGAGGGCGTGGACGCGAGTGCAAGCCCGGCCCCGCTGGGGGGTGTGCAGTCGGCGGCGTGCATGCGGAACGGGGCGACGCCAATCGAACCGCCGCCCAGAGACGCGGCGGAGCGGTCGTAGGTGGGTGCCTGGTTCGGCTGGGATTGCGTGGTGGAGAGGGTGATGCCGTCGATGCTGATGGGGCCCGCCCACCAGGTCGTGCCCGCCGTGCTGCCGGCGGCGTTGAGGATCATCTGACCCAAGAGTTGCGGCACCGAAGGCGATCCAACGGAAATGGTGCCCGAGTGAGCCCCCGAGATCGAAATCGTGCGACCGACGGGAACGGATCCCGTGATCGTGAGGCTGCCGGTCGATGTTGTGCTGGTGATCGACAGCGGCGCGCCGAGCGAACCCGTGATCGTGGCAGGTGCCGAGAGAGTTCCGAACGAAAGTGAGCCGCTCGTGACACCGCCGGCGAACGAAAGCGGGCTGGCCGAGGCATCGCGGATGATGACCGTTCCGGTGGATGTGCCGGCCAGATCAATCGCGTTGGTCCAAGCCTGACCGGTGGCAAGTTTCTGCACGCGGCTCACGTTGAGGTTGCCCGAGAACGTGGTGCCTCGGAAGCGCTGAAGCGAGCTGGCGGCGTCGGATGCGGTGCCGGTCGCCGAAAACGTGCCGCGGAGAGAGCCGTTGGCGTCGATGATGTTGATCACCGGGGCGGAGATGGTCGATGTGGCAGTGCCGATTGCACCAAAGGGTGCCGAGACGGTCCCGATACTGGATGTGGCCGTGATGTTGCCCGTGACATCTGCTTGCGCGGACTCCACGACCAGAATCGTCGGAGCTGAAATTGCACCAGAGATGTTGCCTGAAAAGGCGCGAACGCGAGCAAGCACACCGTTCACGAGAGTCACGCTGCCAGTGATCGCGTTCGTGGCCTGAACATACACGCGCTGACTCGAATTGAATCCACTCGACGCGGTGATGCTCGAGTTGATTGCTCCATCCGCACGAAAAAATGCGAGTTGTCCCACATTGATCGGTTGGGTCAGATTTCCGCGCACTCCGCCGTAGAAAGCTGCGACTGTATTGGTGCTGGTCGTGTCGATCCCTGCGAAGTTCGAGCCGATGCCCGCAGGAGACACATCGCCGTTTGCCGCTGTGGGGATTGGAGGCGGAGCAAACGAGGTGTTGGGAGCATTGACGACGAAGTTGACCTGAATCGGACCGAATCCGTTCCCGATGCCGCCAGAGAGATTGATGCGTCCGATGTCGGGATCGAATGAACCACCATTCCTTGCGGTTGACACGATCACATACTGCTCGCAGCTTCCGAGCTCGATAGAGGAAGTGGCCCCGGTCGTGTTGTAGAGCGTCCGCGTATACAGACCGTTACACACGCCGCTGGAAGCGTTCCACATGTCGAAACGGACATACGGATTACCGCTGCTGGGCGGGCTTGAAGTCAACGCTTGTTCTGCTTGCGCGTAGCAAGAGTTGGCCAGCGAGACCAACACGGTGAACGCGGCGGCGATTGATCGGATCATGTTTGGATGCTCCTGTTTCTGCGGAGGGGTATTGTCAAAGCGAGCAACATACCATAAGATACACCTGCGTTAGGTATAGAGGCAATACGAAGACCAGCGAAAGGCTCGCCCGAGCGGAAATTGGTGGTCCCGCCCGCAAAGGCTCGAGTAGCAATCTCCAGTTGAAATGCCGCGTACTGGGGATCGTCCGTAGACAATCCCGCAGAAGCGCCGATCGTAATCAAAGAGAATTGCTGGTTTGGGTTTGTATCTACCCGTTCAGAGACCATTTCTTCTGTGCCGCCAATAGTATCGAGCAATCCCCACGGCGACATGGTGTTGGGATATGCTCCTAGCGGGATGTCAGCCACAGGTGATCCGATGAACGGAATCAGGGGGATTCCAGTACTGGTCTGCGCCCCCGGTGTCCCCGGGAAGCCTGGGATCGGGAGGTCGTTGGTCGCGTTTGGCCGGTCCCACCACCCACCCTGTCCGGGTCCGAAACGATCCGGGTCGTAATACGCGGCTTTCGCCCACTCATCGAGCGTCGGGATCCAGTACTTCGCGCCGGGCATGACCTCGATGGAATCCGTCGCGAAGGGCGTGCCGGGGACGAGCCCCCAAGTCGAGGTGTCGTACGCCCCCGAAAGCAACGCGCTCCACTCCGAACTCTTGTTGTTGTGGAGCCAGTTGCAGTACATGGCGGCCATCCGCCACGAGACACCCCACACCGGGATCTGGCGGGCCACGGGTGTATCGGTTCTCAGCGCGTACCGGGCGGTGCGGTTCTGACCGTTCGATTCGACTGTGCCGGCCCCCCACCAGAACGGGCCGCCATAGAAATCCGTGAGGTAGCCCGGCAAGCCTTGGACCTCCGGCGGAAGCGGGCGCGGCGCGAAGGTGTTCATGAACTCCAGCCACTGCTCGGTGGAGATTTCCGTCTGGGCGATCTTGAATGTATACGGCACCGACCCCCTTCCGATTCGGTCGCGGTCGATACCCGTGGTGTTTGCCGTGGAACGGGGATACCCTGCGTTCCCAGGGGCCCCCACCGTACACCACCTGAATCCATTGGCGTCCGGCGCGGACACCATCGGGGCTGCCGCGGCGGTCCAAACCATGAACAATGCCGCGATCGACGCGATCGCGCGAGCCAGTTCGGAGCGGGTGGTGATGGTGGGCATCGATTGGTTCCCAAGTGCTGGACGGTCAGCCTGTGCGCTGGTTCCAAGAACAGTGTACGGCTGCGGCCCCTTCGGGCAAGGCGTACCTTCTGATTTTCACACACATCACACTTTGCGCGCGCAAGAGTGGTCGATGCGAGCCTTTGTCTGCATTGATTCGAGCGGTATCCGAGCATTTGGCCGCTCACCCCATCCCCAACTACACTCCCCCCCATGCTCGACGCCGTCCTTGACCGCATCTTCCCGCTCCCGCCCCAGGTGTTCGTCGGCGTCATCGTCGGCGTCGTGGTCATCCACGCCATCCTGGGGACCATCCCGCTGCTGATCTACTTCGAGCGGAAGATCTCGGCGTACATCCAGGACCGCATCGGGCCGAACCGGGTCGGGTTTGATCTCGGGCTGCCCGTGCTCCAGAAACTCTTCCGCGGGTTCGGCTTCTGGGGGCTGGGGCAGAGCCTCGCCGACGGGCTGAAGTTTGTACTCAAGGAGGACTTCACGCCTAAGGGGGCGGACAAGTTCCTGTTCGGCCTCGCGCCCGCCGCGGCGGTGGTGCCGGCGATGATCGGCTGGGCGGTGATCCCCTGGGGCGGGGCGATGGACATCCCGTCGATCGCCTTCGCGGGGCGCGAGTGGGTGGCGGCGGGCACGGTGCAGGTGATGGCCGCGAACATCAACGCCGGGTTTGTCTACCTGCTGGCGATCGCCGCGATCGGGGTCTACGGCGTGACCCTCGGCGGGTGGGCCAGCAACAACAAGTTCTCGTTCCTGGGCAGCCTGCGGGCCAGCGCGGGGATGATCTCGTACGAGATCCCAATGGGGCTTTCGATCCTCGCCGTGCTGCTGCTGTGCGGGACGATCATCCCCGGCGACATCGTGCGACAGCAGGCGGAGGGGGTGTGGTTCATCGCGGCCCAGCCGCTTGCGGCGCTGCTGATGTACACATGCGTGCTGGCGGAGTGCAACCGGGCTCCGTTCGACAACGCCGAGGCCGAGCAGGAACTCGTCGGCGGGTTCCACACGGAATACTCGGCGATGCGGTTCGCGCTGTTCTTCCTGGCCGAGTACGCCCACATGATCACCGGGTCGGCTTTCTTCATCCTGCTGTTCCTGGGCGGGTACCACCTGCCGGGCGTGGCCCTGACCGACCCGGCCGCGACCGGCCTGCTGGCGGCGCTCGTGAAGTTCGTGGTGTTCTTCACGAAGGTGGTGCTGAGCATCTGCTTCATGATGCTTATCCGCTGGACCATCCCCCGCATCCGCTACGACCAGGTGCTCAAGCTGGCGTGGCAGACGCTCATCCCCGTGAGCATGGTGCTCGTGGTCGCCACGGCGGTCATGGTGTACATGGGCAAGACGAAGTGGTGGGAACTGGCGGCGATGAACGTGGCGCTGTCGGGGCTTTTGATGGTCATCTGGCCGCGCCTGCCGCAGACGAACATGAACCGTCGCATCCCGATCGCGGGCTCGCGCTTCAACCCGCTGCCGGGCGAGCTTGTTGTCACGGGGCCGGTGGGCGCTGTGGCGCGCAGCGACGACCCCATGCCCGACAAGGGGCAGGGGCTGGTGAGCGTGCATTGAGTGTGTAGGCATCGAGGCAACAAGGCATCAAGGCATCAAGGCATCGCGACGTCTGCCGCGAGATCTTGATTGCGCGATTTCCTCTCACTCTGGATGCCTTGATGCCTCCTGCCTCGATGCCTTCCCCCTCAGTTCTCGCACGTGCGCCCAAACGAGCCGAGGAACAGAACCAAGTCTGCGGTGTTGACGGCCCCGTCGGGCACAAGGTCGGCCCCGGTGCCCGTCTGGGTGGGCACGCCGAACTTCCCGAGGAATCCCACGAGATCGGCGGTGTCGACCCGTCCGTCGGTGTTGAGATCGGCGAGGCACGCGGCGTCGATGACCGCGTCGAGCTCGCGTGCCGCGAGCGTCTCGAAGGCGGGCTGCGTCAGATGGAAGCGGTCGGCGCCGTTCAGTTGGTACCAGTTGCTCGCGAGCATCTCGTCGGCGGTTGTGAGGAGCGACAGGTTCACCGCCGCGGCGCGCGGGAGCGACGCCACGAGCGCATCCGCCGCTTCCCGGTACGCTTCCAGCGCCGGCGCGTCGGGCGACGAGACGGGGTGAGAGACGACAAACAGGAAGTGGAGCTCGCTCTCCGGCCACGAATTCACGGCCCACAGCGTTTGCAGGCGCGTGACGATGGCCAGCAGGTTGTCCGAGAACGCCAATGGGGAGTTCCCGGGCACGACGCCCGCGGGGCCGAGCGACGGCTGGTCCTCGTTCTGGTCGTTCAGCCCCGAGTTGATCCGCACCAGCACGCCCTTCTCCGCGCCTTGCGAAGCCCGCACGCGCGAGAAGAAGAGCGTGAGCTGGTCGTCGCTTGCGGCGAGGAACGCCGCGGCCATGTCGCGGGCGGACTGCGAACCCCGCGCGTAGAGCGTCGAAACGGCGGCGCCGCGGGGGCGATCCATGTTGACCATCCGGTGCGTGAACAGTGTCACGGGGCCGACCATATCGGCTCCCCACGGCGTGAATCGCGCGTTGAGCGCCGCGTTCCGCGCGCCGGCGGGCAACTCCACCGTCGCGGTCGACCAGCCCCACTGCGGCGCCGAGGTCGAGACCGGCTCTGCCACCGCGAGCAGGCTGTACGGCGGCTGCCCGAGGCGCACTGACGGCTGGAACACGCCCGCACCGATTGGGGACACGCCGTAGGTCACCTCGTACGCCAGCCGGGCGTTGACACTGATCGGGGAATCGCCCCAGACCTGCAGGCCGAGGTTGGCCGCGCCGCCGCCTTGCTGGCCCGCGGCGAGGTGGAGGTAGTTCATGGGCACCATGAGGGCGGTGGGGTCCATGCAGGCATTCAGGGGCTCGGGGGCGCTGTCGTAATCGAACTGTGGCACACAGCACGCGGTGCTGAGCACCGAGGACGCGTAGCCCAGACCCAGCCCCCACCCCTGGTTCTCGCCCGCGGCGTGCAGACCGGTGGCGAAGAGTCCAAATCGGGACGCGGCGGCACGCGTGACGCCGTGGTCCCACCCGTGCCCGGCGTAGGCCTGGTTGGAATCTCCGATGCAGACGATGTCGGCGCGAGCGGACATTGCGAGCCTGACCCAAGTTCGAAGGGCTGTCCCCCGATCGACCGGCTCGGGCAGCTCAACGCCGGCGAGCAGCGTCGGCCCGGAGTTCAGCAACGAAGCGACACACGCGAAAGCAAGGACGGATCGGCGCACGAAAAACCTCCCGCGCGTGGGTGTTGAAGGAGGTGAGCGGGGCGGCACCGGCGCTCCCCTCCCCGGAAGGCGGGGAGCGCCGGCGGGCCGCACCCGCGGAACCACGCGCGGGGAGAGCATGAACCACCCGAGTGACAACCCGGTGTCATGTATGAAGCACAAACATCAGATTTATTGTGCTTTCTATCTTCGATGACAACACGTTGTCACCGTGCCGCCTCCTGCACTGTCCTGACGGCGCGCGGGTTGGCCGCCCTGATCTTGCTCCACGCGGAGGCAAGCAGCCGGGACTGCTCGGACTCGCGGGCGCACACATCGGCGATGGCCTGCGCCTCGTCCTGTGTCAGGGCGAGGGGGCGCATGTAGAAGTCCTCGCGGATGCGGTAGCCCCGAGCTGCGTCGTCGTGGTAGTACGGGATGCCGCAGCGCTCGAACGTCTGCAAATAGCGAAAAAGACTGCGTCGGGAGACGGAGAGCGCCGCGGCGAGTTCGTCGGCGGTGCGCGGCGGACCGCCCTGCATCAGGATCAGCAGGTGGAAGAGCCTGTCGCACTTGGCGCCGGCGTTCTCGCGACCGTCGCCGTTGCCGTTGCCCGGATGTGGCTTCACGCGCGTCCTCGGAAGTGGAACGGGGCGACGCCGCCCCCAATGTGAATGACAACATAGCGATCACCACCATTGGCGTGGTGGTTCGGCGTCATTTGTGTGGAATATTCTCTGCGGAACGCGCTTGCGTGACATTACGTTGTCACACACCCGCAGCCGCCGGGTGACACGCTGCTGTCACCAGTTTGCGCTCGCGCGGTCCGCCGTGCGCTGAGCGAGGTCGTGCACGCGCTCGCGCAGCGCCGCCGGGGCAACCACCTCGCAGTGCGGGCCCATCCCCAGCACCCACCACACGATCTCATCGAGGCCCGCCACGCGGCATGTCATGGTCATCGAGCCGTCATCGTGCATCGTGAAGCGCTGGGTTGGGTGCCAGTACGTCTCGGCGATGCCCTGCGCGAAGTCGGCATCGAAGCGGAGTTCGATGTCGTGGTCGGTCTCGCCGCGCATCATCCGCCAGGCGTTGCCGAGATGCTTCTCAAGCGAGAAAGACGTCGGGACCTCGTAGCGCCGGTCGGTGGGCGCGAGCTCGCGGAAGCGAACAAGTTTCAGCGAGCGCAGCCCCTTGCGCTTCGAGTGCCTGCCGATGACGTACCACGCACGGACGCTGAAGAACATCGCGTAGGGCTCGAACTCGAAGGCCTCGGGCTCGGCGTCGGGACGGGCCGGTTCATAGACCGCGTGCAGCACGGTGCCCGACCGCAGCGCGCTCTGCACAAGGGCGTGGAACTTCGCGGAGTGCCCGTCATGCTCGCCGCGGGCGGTGTGGATGTCCATGCGGCTGGCGAGGGCGCGCACGTCGCGGCGGAGCGGGAGCGGGAGAATGGACTCGATCTTGCTGAGGGCGCGCCCCGCGTCGCCCATGTTGGGGATGCGGCGCGTGGAAGCGAGCTTCTCGCACAGCAGCGCGAGCGACACGGCCTCTCCCAGGGAAAGATCGACTGGCTTGAGGAAGTAGTCGCCGCGGATGCGGTAGCCGCCGGCCTCGCGGTCGTGGTAGACGGGGATCTTCGCGTCTTCGAGGTCGCGGATGTAGCGGCGGACGGTGCGGACCACGACGTTCATCTCGCGTGCGAGCTGCTCCGCCGTGCGGGCCGGGCCGCCCTGGAGCAGCGCGATGAAATCCAGAAGGCGCGGGACTTTCGTGGTGGTGGGCTTGGGCTTGCGTGCCGACGGCTTCCGCTTGGCGATCATGGCGCTCCCCGGGGGTCGTCATCCCCCTGATCGTGAATCGGGAGCCATGCTAACGGAGTGCCGCGTCGGGCTTCAATACGGGCAGGGACGCCCGAAGGCGCCGAGGAACTGGACGAGGTCGGCGGTGTTGACCTGGCCGTCGCTGTTCATATCGGTAAGGACCGAGCCGGGGGGATCGATGGTGGTGCCGAAATCGCCGAGGAAGATGACGAGGTCGGCGGTGTTGATGAAGCCGTCGAAGTTGAAGTCGCCGATACAGCAGATGTTGTTGTCGCAGGTGGACCCGTCGCCCTTGTAGATGCCCTGGAGGTTCTTGCAGTCGGACGCGGAGTAGACGGGGATGCAGCCGGCCGAGGGCGTGCAGCAGACGCCCGAGGGAGCGCAGGCGAAGCCGTCGCAGAAGGTTCCCGAACCGAGCCAGTTGCCGCCGTTGTTCAGGCAGCCTTGGGCGGTGTAGCCGCCGCCGCAGTTTCCGGGGGTGAAGCAGCAGGCACCGGTGGGCTGGCAGGATTCCGAGCCGCAGGAGCCGCCGATGAAGACACCGCCGCTGGAGGTGCAGTCGAACTCGGTGTAGCCGTCGGAGCATGACTCGTTGAAGCAGCACGCCCCGGTTGGAACGCACGAACTCGGCTGGCAAAGGGTCCCCGCGCCCTGCCAGACGCCGCCCTGGAACTGGCACGAGGCCTGACCGATGAAGTTCTCGCACTGGTTGCCGAAGCAGCAGGCGCCCTCGGGGGGTGGGCAGAGGATGCAGTCGGTGCCGTCGCCGCGGTAGTCGCCGTTGAAGAGGTCGCGGCAGGAGATGGCGTCGGTGATGGTGCAGCCGCCGAAGGGGAAGAGGCAGCAGGCACCGACGGGCGGGTTGCAGTTGATGCCGCCGCATGAGGTTCCGTCGCCCTGGTAGATCCCGCCGAAGGAAAGGCAGTCTCCCGCAGAGGTGTTGTCGAGGCATCCGAACCCGATGCAGCATGCTCCGCCGGTAGGGCACGGGGCAAAGATGCAGGAGGTGCCGTCGCCCTGGTACTGACCGCCGGCGTTGTTGCAGGCATCGAATGAGTCTTCGACGCACTGCCCGTTGGGGAGGCAGCACGCGCCGATGGGTGGGCCGACGACGCCGGCGTCGGCGGAGGGAGCACCAAGCATCACCGCCATCGCGGCGAGAACCGCAGCGACGCGAGCACGGGCGGACAGCACGATGAACATCTTGGGCACGGGGATCTCTCAGGGTGAACAAACTACAGGCGGGAAGCGCCGGAGCGGGCGGTGGCCCGGCTGCGGCGGGGCTTCACAAGGGAAGGCCGTCGATCAGTACGGGCACGAGCGTCCGAAGGCGCCGAGGAACTTGGTGAGGTCGGCGGTGTTGACCAAGCCGTCGGCGTTGAGGTCGGCGCGTTCGGAGCCGGGCGGGTTGAAGGTGCCGCCGAAGCGTCCGAGGAAGTAGGTCAGGTCCGGGGTGTTGACGAAGCCGTCGTTGTTGAAGTCGGCGGGGCAGCAGAGCGCGGGCGAGCAGACGGTGCCATCGCCCCGGTACAGGCCGCCGGCGGTGGTGCAGGCGGCCTGGTCACGCTGGTCGCAGGTGGTGCCGGGCAGGCAGCACGCGCCGGTGGGGAGGACGATGCCGCAGGGGTTGGGTGAGCATGTGGAACCGGGGCCGTTGAAGGTGCCGCCTTGGTCGAGACACGCGATCTCGAACATGTTGCGCTGGCAGAAGAAGCTGCCGGGGGCAAACTCGAAGCAGCACGATCCGGCGTCGCTGCAGGTGATGCTGGCGCAGGTGGAGTCGATGCCGCCCCACGCGCCGCCGAATTCGACGCAGAGGCCGAAGTCAGCGCCGTCCTGGCAGGTGCCGTTCAGCAGGCAGCAGGCGCCGGTACGCGGGATGCACTTCGCGTTCTCGCACAGCCCGCCGATGAAGGTGCCTCCGGTGATGAAGCAGTCGTACGGCGTTTGCTGCAGGCAGAAGCCGAACTTGTCGCAGCACGCGCCGGGGCATTGGAAGCCGTTGCAGAAGGTGCCGAGACCTTCGAAGGCTCCTTCGAGGACGCCGCACTCCATTTCAGAGACCTCCACGCAGCCGCCGGCGTTGGGGAGGCAGCAGGCACCTGTACATGTGGTGCTGGCGCACGTGCTGCCGTACTGGAACGTGCCGCCGTTGAGGAAGCAGAGGTTCTCGGTCTGGTCGAAGCACTGGGCCCCGAAGCAGCAGGCGCCGACGGGGTTGCAGTCGGGATCGCCGCAGGTGGGGTACCAGCGTCCGCCGACGCTGAACTCGCAGTAGCGCTGGGACTCTCCGAAGTCGCACGTGCCGCGGTAACAGCAGCCGCCGGTGGGGCCGCAGATGTTGGAGATGCAGGTGGAGTTGCCGCCGCCCCAGGAGCCACCAATCTGTTCGCAGTTGACGAAGGTGACGTTGTCGGTACATACGCCGTCGGCGGCGCAGCACGCGCCGGTGCCGGGCGTGACGCCGGCGAAAACCTCGGGCGGTCCGACCATCTCGGCGCTCGCGGCAGGCCCCAGCAGGGCCACGCACACCGCCGCAAACGTCGAGAGCGCGGTGGTCCACCGCTTCAACTGACCGGTCAACATGGGTACTCCTTTCTCCCGGCCACTCCGTCCCGAGCACCGATGCGCTCGTGGTGCGGATGGCCAGCTCCGAAACGCCTCGTGACAGCGCCGGCGAACGTACCCCAAGAACCGGGGTGGTTCAATGCTGAACTGTCCGCGCGGGGTGAAGATCGGGTCATGTTGATGGTCCGATAGACGAACATCAACCGAGCAAAGTGCGAACCGAGGCATCCGGTTGGCCGCGATCAGCCAGGTCCATGTCGAAGCCCGGCTGCGGCGGCGAACGCCCCTCGGTGCTCAGCGACATCGTGGACCCGGAACAGGCGCACGCCCTGGAGGAAGAGCGCGCACGCCGCGCCCACCGAGGCGGCCACGCGCTGCTGCGGCTCGGGCATCTCCGCGCCCAAGCCGACCATCGCGGCACCGATGAAACTCTTGCGGCTCAGGGCGCACAGCACGGGGTACCCGAGCGACTGCAACGTTGGGAGATCGCGGTAGAGCGCCCAGTTCTGTTCGACACTCTTGCCGAAGCCCAGGCCGGGATCGAGGACGATCGCGTCAGTTGCCACTCCCGCGCGGACCGCCTCCGCCGCACGCTGCGCGAGGAACGATCGAACGTGAGCGATAACGCCGGCTTCGCCGTAGTCCGGGGTTGAAGCGTACTGGTGCGAGTACTGATCGGCGGCGGGGGCGCGGAGACGGTGCATGAGGATGATGATGCCGGCACTGCGGCGTGCCACAAGTTGGAACATTGGGCTCGTGGCTGCGGATGGGTCGGGGTTGTCGCCCATCCCTGCCGACTGGTCGTTGACGGCGTCGGCCCCGGCCTCCAGCGCCGCGCGCGCCACGGTGGGGCTGGTGGTGTCGATGCTGATTGGCAGGCGCGACGCCGGGCCGCTCGACGCTCGGATGCGCTCAATCACGGGCACGGCCCGCGCGATCTGCTCTTCATCGGGAACGCCCGCCGCGCCGGGTCGGGTGGACTCGGCACCGATGTCCAGCATGTCGGCACCCTGCTGGGCGAGCCGCTGCGCGTGGTCGAGGGCCGCGGGGGGGTCGAGGTACCGCCCACCGTCAGAAAAACTGTCCGGCGTGATGTTGAGAATGGCCAGCAGACGCGCACGGTCGAGTGCAAGGGAACGACCTCCGGCGAGCCGCCACTCGGCGTGAGAGAGGGTGTTGCCAAGACCGCGGGCCATGGCGGCATGGTAGTTGTCCCGGTGACCACAGCGCCGCCTCGCCGGTACGCTCATGCGGTGAACCGGCGTGCCACACAACTCGCATTCGGCACCGCGTGCGCGGCGGCGCTGCTTGGCGGGGTCGTGCTGTTCGCGACGCGCGGCGAGCCCGATGTCGGCGCGGCGGTGTCCGCCGTCGTGCGCTTGTGGTTCACGGGCGGGGCGGCGGGGGTGCTGTGGTGCGCCGCGGCGGTGGGCTGGGGAGTGTGGTTGCTGCGGTGGACCATTCCCAGCGCGACGCTGGTGCACACGTCGCCCGGGCCGGGTGCCTCGTCGCAGCCGCAGCTGACGTTTGAGCGTGCCGCGCTGGGCGGCGCGGTGGGCGCTGGAGCGATGCTCTGGGTGGCTCACTTGCTTGGGGTGCTCGGTGTGCTCTCGGGTGTGGTCGGCACGGGTGTGTCGTGGGCGGTGGTCGTCGCCGGCTCGCTGCTGCTGGCGCGAGCGCTGCGCGCCAGACCCGGGCGGTCGGCCGGGATTGGCGAACGCTCGCGGGTCGGTTCCCGCGCAATGATGCTCGCTTGCGTTCCCGCGCTAGCGGTGTTGGCCGTCGCGGTGTGCGTTCCGACCGGGACGCTGTGGGTGTCCGAGGCGCGTGGGTATGACAGCCTGTCGTACCACCTCGCGCTGCCGAAGGAGTGGCACGCGAGCGGGCGTCTGTGGCCTCAGGAGAACAACGTGTATTCGTGGCTGCCTTCGTACGTCGAGGCGGCGTACCTGCAACTCGCCGCGCTTCTGACGCGGCCGGACGTGGATGGGCGATGGATCACGGCGTGCAACGCGGCGCACGCGGGGATGCTGGGGATGAGTGCGCTGGCCGCAGC
>CAYZFW010000001.1:21453-28073 GCA_964477615.1 uncultured Phycisphaeraceae bacterium
GCTGGCACGCGGCGTCGCGCGGCGGGCGGGCGTCGGCGAGCAGGCCGCAGGGTGGGTGGCCGGCGCGTGCGTGCTCGTGGTGCCGTGGTGCGTCGTGACGGGTTCGCTCTCGTACAACGAGATGGGGATGCTGCTGGGGCTTGCCGGCGCGTGCCTCGCGGCGACGATGGACGGCGCGGGGGAGCATCCGTGGTGGCGGGGTCTGGTCATCGGATTCCTGCTGGGCGTTGCCACCGCGTGCAAGCCCACGGCGGCGTTCATGGGTGGGCCGCTGGTGCTGATGAGCGTGCTGGCGTGGACGGAGCGATCTGGCGCGGCATCTGATGAGACAAGGGGCGTGCGCACTCACGTGCTGCTCGCGGCGGTCATCGGCGGCGTACTTGCGTCGCTGCCGTGGCTGGTGCGGAATGCGGTTGCCTGTGGGAACCCGGTGTTTCCTTCGCTGGCTTCGATCTTCGGCAGCGCTCACTGGGACGCCGGGCAGATCGAGCGGTGGAATGCTGCCCACCACGCTTCCGGCACCCTGTTTGACCGGGTGAATCTCCTTTTCTCCGATCGCGGCGCCCTGCACCCGCAGTGGTCGGCCTTCTTCGCACTCGCGGCGGCGGGGGCCGCGGTGTGCGGGGGTCATCATGTTCTGCGCCGTTCCACGTGGCCGCTGTGGCTCGGCCTGCTGCTTCAACTGATTGCGTGGATGACCATCGGGCATCAGCAGTCGAGATTTCTTGTCCCGTGCGTGCTGACCGGCGCTGTGATGGTCGGCGTCGCGGCCGGGCTGGCGTCGTGTGCGTCCAAGCCGGCGTGGAGACGCGCTGGCGTGACCGCTGCGGCGCTGGGGATCGCGTGGATGAGTGTGGACTCGGCGCGGCTCTTTGTACTTGAGAACAACGGCGCGCCGTGCCGGGCGCTCGTTGGCGGTGTGCCCGCCATCACCGGCGCGGCCTTCGGCCATGACGACCTATTGGAACAGGTCGAGCCGACGGAGCGCCTGCGGTACTTCGAAGAATCCGGAAACCCAATCGCCGCGACCAACCGCCTTGTCGGTCTCGAGCGTCGATCCCGCGGTCAATCGGCCCCTCCGGTGCTGGTCTACTTGCTGGGCGACGCCACGCCAACCTACTTCACCGTGCCCGTGCTGTGGAATACGGTGTGGGACACCTGGCCGCTCGAGGCCGCGCGGCGTGATCACAGCGACAACCCGCACGACTGGGCCGCCGCACTCCGAGCCCGCGGTGTGACGCATGTGCTCATCAACTTCAGCGAGATCGAGCGGTTCCGGGCCAGCGGCTATTCGTCACCTGAGATGACCCCCGAGCGTGTGCGTTCGTTCGCGGCGATCCTGCAGCCAATCGCGGCGTGGCGATCGCTCGGCGTGGGGCTGTACCGGCTCAACGAGTGAATGAGATGGACATCAGAGCATCGTTTGAGTGCTCCGCCTGAGCGCGTTGCGTCCGCGATGCCGATATGGTCCGTTCGATGAGCGGGAGCAATGAAACCCCCGGTGGCCTAGACGGTGGTGCGGAGGCCCGCGCCGATGGGGGGCTTCACGCGCCGCCGCGGGCTGGGGCGCTGGCACCGTTCTTCGGGGCGACGCGTCCGCTGGCCAGCCGTGGACGCGGGAAACTCGTCATGCAGGGGGCGGGGTTTGTGGTAGGGCTTGGGCTCTTGGTGTGGGCGGTGTCGCTGGCGCTGACGGAGAAGAACCGGCGGAGCCTGGAGATGATCGCCGACGCCGAGCGCTCGGTGGTCGCGTGGTTGCTGCTCGTGAGTGCCGCGAGCGTGCTGCTCAACGGGCTGATGTTCTGGGTGGTGCTGCGCCCGCTGAAGCGGCTGCATCCCCTTGACGTCATGCTCACCAACGCCATCGCGGCGTTTCTCTCGATCCTGCCGTTCAAGATCAACCTGCTCACGCGCCTGCTCATCCACCACCGGCGCGACGGCGTGAGTGTGAAGGACATCCTCTCGTGGCTCGCGGCGATGACGGTGCTCGCATTCAGTGTGCTGGTGCCAGTCGGTCTGGCGGGGTGGTGGCGGGGCCGGATTGACGCCGGCTGGTGGGCGCTAGCGATGGGTGGCACCGTGCTGATGGCGGCACTGGGCTTCCTTGCCGGACGGGCCGCGCTGAAATGGAAGGTGCTTGGGCTGATGAGTTTGGGGTCAGACCGGATCGCGCGGCACTGGCCCACGATCGCCGCCCACGCTGTGCTGCGATGGGGCGACATCGGGCTGCTGTGCCTGCGGTTTTTCCTGGCGGCGTCCGCCGCGCATGTTTCGATCCCCGGCGAGCAGGTGGTGCTGCTGGCGACGACCTACTTCCTTCTCAGCGTCTTCGCCCCCGCGGGGGCCCTGGGCTTCCGCGAAATGGGCACGGCGGGGGTGGGGCTGGCCACCGGGGGCGATATGTCCCAGGTGGCGCTCGTCTCGCTGATCGTCACCGCGACCGAACTGATCGCCTCCGCCACCCTGTGCATCCCGGCGTGCATCCGCCTGCGGCCCGACCGCGTGCTGCGGGGGATGACGGGCAAGTGAGCCCACGGATACACCCGAGGATTTCCCGATGTTCGGGGCGATTCTGACCGATAACTCAGGGGTCCGCGTGCCGCGCGGGGTGTTGTCGTGCGCCAGCATTTCTCGCCCATCTCCCTGGCCCTTTCGCTCGCAACCCTCGCGGGTGGGTGGTCTGGGTGCGCGCTGGCACAGGAGGTCGGCGCGGCCACCACGCAGGGCACGGCGTCCGTGCCCTCGAACGATCCCGCCGAGGGGTTCGTGCGCCCGGAAGCGGCGCGCCGGCTCGTTCGTCTGTGGGACTTCGAAGAGCGGCCCGGGAACGTCGAGCCCGTACCCCGCGAGTGGGCCCGCAACCAGCACAGCCCGCCCGAGGCGCCCCGCCCGGGCTTCCCCGCGTGGAACCTCGCCGCGTTTGACGATGCGATCTCGCACACCGGCGGCACGTCGGTCATGCTGCCGACCCGCGGCGGGAGCACGGAACTCTCGCTCATCCGCGGCGTGCTCCCCGCGATGCCCGGCGGCCGCTACGCCGTGTCGGCCTACATCCGCACGCAGGGGTTGCTCCACGCCCGCGCCGTGGTGCGCGTGCGGCTGCTCGATAACGCGATGAAGCCCATCGAATCGCCCGGGGCGCACGGGTCGAGCGACCCCATCGTCACCAGCGGCGAGTGGGTGAAGGTACAGACCCTGCTCGAGGGCCACGACGACGGCGCGTGGATCCACGTCGACCTGCAGGTGCTCCAGCCCTCGGAGCTCTCACCCTCCAAGCCGGCATCACACGAAACGGTGGCCCAGGACTACAACGGTGCCGCGTGGTTCGACGACGTGCGCGTCGAGCAGGTGCCGCGCGTGGAGCTCACGAGTTCCGCCGTTGCCGGCGTAAGCGTTGCGCCTACCAAACCCGAACTCCGCCTCCGCGTGCAGGACCTGACGGGCGAGCAACTGCGCGTCCGCGTCGAGATCGAGGATATCGACGGCCATCTCGTCGATGCGCTGGAAACCCCTATCGAGTCCGGCGGCCGCCAGCTCGCGTGGGCGCCCATTCTCCCGGCGTTCGGCTGGTACCGCGCCACAATGACCGTCATCGGCCCAACCGGCGAGGGCGTGGCCCAGCGCGAGACCGACTTCGCCTGGGTGGCGCCGCTGCGCCCTTCGGACCGTCTGCTCCGGCGTTCGTGGGGGCTGATCGCCGAGGACATGGAAGCCCGGCGCGTGCCGCTGCTCCCCGAGCTCATCGAGCTGGCCGGGACCGGAGGCGTGTCGCTGAGCGTGTGGTCGAATGTCGGTGTCGGCGAACTCGACCCCGGCGACAAGCGCTCGCGCGAGGAGATCGACGCCACCGTCAACCGACTTGTCGAACGCCGCCAGGACATCACCTTTGTGCTGGGCCACGCCCCCGAGGCGATGGCCCGCGAGGCCCGTGTCGATCCCGACGACCCCATCGAGATCCTCGCCGGCGACAACGACGTGTGGATGCCCGGCGTGTCGTCGCTGCTCTCACGCTTCGGCGAGCGCGTCACACGATGGCAGGTGGGGCCCACGGGCAGCGACCGCGCGTTCTGGCGCACCACGCTCGCTCGCGATCTGCGCCTCGTCGAACGCGGCTTCCGTGGTCTCGTGCCCCGCCCGACCATGACCGCGCCGTGGCGCATCGAGCAGGGAATCGAAACGGCCAGAGGCGTTGATGCCCTGACGGTCGTCGTGCCCGGAAACGTGCCTGCGGAGGGCATCCGCCAGTACGCCGTGCAGTGGAGCGGCGGCAAGCCGTCGGATCTGCCGCAGCGTTCGGCGAGTCGTCGTTCAACCAAGCTGCCCGAGGTGACGCTGGTGCTCCAGCCGCCCGATGCCGAGGTATTCGGCGTACGCGACAGCGTTGAGGAGCTGGTGCGGCGCGGTGCCATGGCGTGGGCCTCTGGCGTGCCGCGGGCATCGATCGAACTGCCCTTCCGCTTCGCCGCCGCCCACGATGCCCCGGCGGTGCCGACCGCGGCGCTCCCCGCGTGGCGGACGCTGGTCTCCCATCTTTCGGGTCGTGAGTTCGCCGGTTCGCTCCCCATCGCCACGGGCGTGACGGCACTGCTGGCGCGGAGCGAGAGTTCCACCTCGGGCGGTGCGCTGGTGGCGTGGAACAGTTACGCGCTGCCGACTGACGCCGTGCTCTCGGGGTACCTCGGCGCGAGTGAGGTGACGATCACCGACTGCTTCGGGAACGCGCGGGTCTCGGTGGCGGACGAGGGCGGGCGTCACCGCATCGCGCTGTCGCAGTCGCCGATGTTCATCGAAGGGGTGGACGTGAACCTGCTGCGTCTCCGCGCGGGGGTGCACCTTTCGCCGGCGTCGCTGCCGGCCCGGGCCGAGCGTCACAACATGAACGTGGTGATCGAGAACCCCTGGAGCGGGCCCATCTCCGGCGCGCTGCGCCTCGCCGAGCCGGCGGAGTGGGAGATGTCGCCGCGGGTCATCCCGTTCGTGCTGCAGGCGGGGCAGAGCCGCTCGTTCCCCTTCACAATCTCGCTCGGCGTGGGCGAACCCTCGGGGCACCGATGGATCGGGGCCGAACTCGATATCACCAGCGACCGCCGCTATCCGACGCTCCGTCTCGACCTGCCGCTGGAACTCGGACTCGAGACCATCCAGATGCAGCCGAGCTACCGCTACCTCGCCGGGCGCGACGGCACCCTGAGCGACCTGATGGTGAGCATGCTGGTGACAAATCTCGATACCCAGCCCGTCACGCTCGAGTGCTTCGTGCAAGCCCCCGGGCAACGCAGCCAGCAGGCCCCCATCAGCGCGCTGGAGCCCGGCGAGAGCGCCATCCGCCGCTTCGTCTTCGCGGGCGCCGCTAAGACGCTCCGCGGGAAGAAGATCCTCGCCGGCCTGAAGGAAATGGGCGGGACGGGGCGGCTGAACAAGTTGATCGAGGTGCAATAGGAAAAGGCAGGAGGCACGAGGCGAGCGTGCGACCTCACGCGGCCGCGGCTAGAGAACGATCTCATGCGCCCGCAGCGCGGCGAGCACCTGCCCCGCGGTGTCGCCCTCGTGATCGATGCGGTGCGCGTTCCATCCCAGGCGCTTCGCCGAGGCGATGTTCTCTTCCAGGTCATCGAAGAACACGATCTCGGGCCCGCGGGCGCGGAACAGTTCCTCGGCGAGCCGGTAGATCGTCTCGCCGGGCTTTGAGGCGCGGAGCAACTGCGAAGCGCCCTTGATCTCCAGCGCCGAGACCGCGTGCGAACGGTGGCCCGTGCCCTCGGGCAGGCCGAGCATCCCGGCCCAGTGCGCGTGGTTGGTGTTGCTGAGGCACGCGCTCACGATGCCGCGTGCGGCGTTGATCCGGTCGATCACGCCACCGATCCCGGCGTAATCATCGATGATCCACGCGTTGTGAACGCGGCGGATGTCGTCGGCGGAGTACAAACCCGCCGTCGCCTGCGCCACGCCGCCAAAGAACGCGTCGCACGACATCCCGCCCGTCTGGTACTGCTCAACAAGGTCCTTGCGGGCCTTGGCGAGGTCCGGGCGGTTGAAGAGCGCCGGCTCGCGCTCGGGCAGCCCGGCCCGCGCGCACGCCTCGCCCCACGAACGGCAGATGCGCACGACCACGCCGCCGAGGTCGAAGCAGATGATGCGGGGTCGGGTGGACGCGGTGGGCATGAGGTGAGGGTAGAGCCGACGCAAGGCTCACGCACAAGCGCGGAGCACCGAAGTCAGCGCGGACGCCGACTTCGGTGGCACGGCATCACCGCCACTTCGTCACTTGGCTACTCGACCACTCGACCACTCCCTACCGGTACCCGCTCTCGTCCCACGCCTTGTCCTCGCAGCCCGCGCCGCACAGGCCGCAGCCGGCGCACTGCATCGTCCACGTCTGGATGCCGCGCCCGGCGTTGGCCCCCTCGAAGAACCACTTGGGCCGCTTGGTCGGCGTGGGTTGCACCTCGTCCATGGTCATCGAGTCGTACACCCGGCCGTTGAGCATCACCCAGCGGATGCTCGCGGTGTCGCGGATGTCCTTCGAGGGGTCCTTGTCGAGCACGATGAGGTCGGCGAGTTTCCCGACTTCCACCGTGCCGATGTCCTTGTCCAGCCCGATGTACCGCGCCCCGTTGATG
>CAYZFW010000002.1:0-24349 GCA_964477615.1 uncultured Phycisphaeraceae bacterium
CGCGGTCGACCATGGGGCTGCCGCCGGCGCCGGTGTCGGCGACGGAGTTGATGTTCACGCGGCGGGCGTTGCCGAGGATGTCGACGGGGATCTGCTCGACGAAGTTGCTGTCCTGGTCCACGTCGGAGACGTCGGCGGAGACCTGGGCGTTGTCACCGGCATCGATGGCGGGGCTGGTGATCTGGAGGCGGCAGTTGTCGTCGGTGGTGCCGATGGTGTTGTCGGAGCCGTCGGCGTCCACGAAGAGGGGGTTGGCGCCGGCGGCGCCGGCGAGACCCTGAAGGGTCGTGAACGACGAGGTGTAGGTGGAGCCGTTGTTGAGGTCGTTGAAGACGTTCTCGTTGGTGGTGTTGTTGACGATGGGGTCGGTGTTGCCCCAGAAGATGCAGTTGCGGGCCGTGAGGTCGGCGCCGTTCCGGACGGCGACGCCGCCGTAGGAGCCGTTGGTGTAGTTTCCCGAGACGGTGCAGTTCCGCATGATGAGGTCCGCGGCCTCGTTGTCGGCGTAGACCGCGCCGCCGTAGGAGAGTTCCGCGTCGGCGTGGTTGCCGGAGAAAAGGCAGTTGACGAGTTCGCCGGGGCCGTTGCCGAAGAAGGCGCCGCCGCCGTTGCCGATGGATTCGTTGCCGATGAACTCGCAGTTAACGAGGCGCTGGTTGAGGGAGGACTCGGAGGCGAAGCCGCCGCCCTCGCCGTTGTAGCAGTTGTTCTGGTAGAAGAGGCAGTCGGTGAAGGTGGGGATGCCGCCGGAGACGAAGACGCCCGCGCCCTTGAAGGTGGCCTCGTTACCAATGAACTTGCAGCGGCGGATCTGGGGCGAGCCGCTGAGGATGCGGAGGCCGCCGCCGACGTGCTGGTTGTCCGCCGAGGCGCCGCTGGCGCGGCCGCGGGTGATCGTGAAGCCGTCAATAAGGGTCGAGGAGTTGGTGCCGTCGGCGATCACGACGTTGTATGAGTTGTCGGTCTGCGCGGCGGAGTTGATCGAGCCGCTCATGGCGGTGATGAAGACTTCGGGGTTGGTGCGCTGGCTGAGCGAGGTCTCGGTGCCGGCGAACCCGCCGTAGAGCTTCAGGCCGCTGGGGATGACGAAGGCGGCGTCACGGTTGGTGCTGGACTGGAACCGGGTGGGGTAGTAGAAGCCGCTGGCGACCCAGACTTCGCAGTTCGATCCGCCGACCATGGCGGCGAAGTCGAGGGCGTCGTTGAGGTACTGGTAGGGCTCGGTCCAGGAGTCGCCGTTGTAGGCGCTGAAGGCGGCGTCCTTGTCGACGTACTTGCGGACGGGGAAGCCGCCGCCGGGGAGCTTGACGAGCTGGAAGCCATTGACAACGCCGGCGGCGGTGGTGCCGCGGATCTTGATGGTGATCGAGCCGCCGGCGGCGACAGTCTTGGAGTGGATGATGTGGGAGATGTTGAACTGCGAGAAGGAATTGGCGGAGAGGAACCCGCCGCACTGGATGACATCGGGCCCGCCCGCGGACACGACCTCGACGTCGGTCTCGACGCCGACGCCGCCGGTGCCGGTGCTGTGGGCGTAGGTGTAGAGGAGGTAGTCGCCCGCTTCGAGTTTGTTGAAGGAGTAGACGAGCTCGCCGCCGAGGGCGATCGAGTGCCAGTCGTTGTAGAGCGAGGCGAAGTCAAAGATCATGAGGTTGCCGCCCGACGAGTTGCTGTTGGCGGGGCGGGTGAACGTGGCCGACGAAGTGGTTCCGTCGAGGCGCTCGAGCAGGGTGGTGAACGGGGTGGCGTGCCCGCTGGCGTTCCACTGGCCTGGCTGCTCGGCGGCGCCGCCGTAGGAAGACGGGGGCAGGCCCGCGCCGGGCTGACCGACGGGGGCGTCGATGTCGACGTTGAAGGACTGGGCGTGCCCGGCGGCACAGGACAGGGCGATCGCGCCCGCGGCGAACAGACTGCGGTTCATGGGGACTTCTCCGATGTGGGTTGCGTGGGAATGATCTGTGACGGGCGGACCCGCCACGACCCCATGCGACAACGACCGTCGGGGCGGCTAACGAATCCGGTTCTCGGGCGCGGGTTCACGGAATCCTCAAGGTCCGGCGATCAGGCGTCGGAACCTTCGGGCTGAGGCGGGGGCGGCTGCGGGGGCGTCAGCGATTGGATGTACCCGCGGAGGATCGCGGCCGCGGCGAGGGCGTCGCGGCGCTGCTTCTTCTGCTTGTGGGTGAGCCCTGAGCCGGCCATCTGCCAGTCGGCGTCGGCGCTCGTGAGGCGCTCATCGTGGTAGGCGATCTCGGCACGGATGTTTGGGGCCAGGCGGGCTCCGAAGGCGCGGACCTTCGCGGCGGCTGGGCCTTCGGTGCCGTCCATATTGAGCGGGAGGCCGATGACAACACGCGAAGGGGCGTGCACTTCGATGAGGCGGATAACGTGCCGGAGAAGCTCTTCCCCACCAGCAGCGGTGATGGGGGTTTCGATCACGTCGACGGGGGAGACGATGCGCGTGAGGGTGTCGCCGGCCGCCACGCCGGTGCGTTTATCGCCGAGGTCGATCGCGAGGAGTCGGAGCACGGTGGGATTGAACGTGGGCGCAGCGGGGAAGTCGAATCGGGGGCTGGACATTGGCGTGCCTCAACCCATGGGGTGGCACGATCCCTCCCACGAGCCGAACAAAGTCGCCAGCGTCACGGATTTCACGCAGTTTTCGCTTGCTCCGCGGCGTGCCGGGCCTGAGACTTGTCTCGTTGGCCCCGGCGTCCGCCCGCTCGTTGCTCTGTCCGCGCCGGGTCATCGGTGTTTCACGTCTCCAGATGTTCGCGGCTGTGAATCTGCGCTCACCGAGTCTGACGGTCGCTTCGGCTCTTGCGCTCATCGCGGGGCAGGGTGTGTGCTGCGCCGCAGATGCCCCGGAGTCGAACCCCGGCGCGGCGTCCATCGCGTGCTACCCGTCCGACCCGACGCCCGAGCAACTCGCGTACATCCGGCGCGTGCGGGCGCTCGCCCCGACGCAGTCGCCGATTGATCCCTCGCGGTTCATCCTCGACACGTTCTGCTGGCAGGCGGGCGGGTCGGTGGGTGTCGGCGGCGGCGCGCTGCCGGTTGATCTCACCTACTCGTTCCCCAAGGACACGACGATCTGGGGGCTCAGCGGGATCAGCCAGCCGCTGGCGAGCGAACTGAACCAGAAGCTCATCGCGCTGTTCGGATCGGGCAATCTCGATCTCGGACGCGAGCACATCCGCCAGGCGATGGCGTCGTGGCGGCGCGCGGCGGGGGTCCGGTATCAAGAGGTCGCCGACGACGCCGCGCCGATGGACCAGCTTGAATCCCGAGTGGGAACGCGGGGCGATATCCGCATCGGCGGGAACTCACTGGGCATCCAGTTCTTCCTCGCGTACAACGCGTTCCCCTCGGCGCAGGGCGGTGGCATTGCGGGCGGCGGTGACATGTTCCTCAACACGTCGTACTTCCAGGCGCAGTGGTTCAACAACCCCGCCGACAACTTCCGCTACTTCCGGAACGTGGTGGCCCACGAGCACGGGCACGGGCTGGGGCTGATCCACACCACGCCGTGCGACAACACGAAACTGATGGAACCGTTCATCTCGCTGCTGTTCGACGGGGCGCAGATCGACGACATCCGCGCGGTGCAGCGGAACTACGGCGATCGTCTGGCCCCGAACCACACTCCCGCGCAGGCGACGGACCTCGGGGAACTCTCGCTGGTGGGATCGGGGCCGAAGTCTGTGCGTGAATCACTGCTCTCGACCAACGGCTCGACGGGGATCAACGGGACGAATCAGGACTTCTTCAAGTTCTCGCTCGCCGAGGCGAGGCAGGTCGTGCTGTCGGCCCAGCCGACGGGCGGGACGTACCCGCAGGGCTCGCAGATCGCCGAGTGCGAGGGGCTGGGGATCGCGAACGTGAACGCGTCGGCGGCGGGCGACCTCTCGCTGGAACTGCGAGATGCGTCGGGGTTCGGCGTGCTGTTCACCTCCGCCGCGGGCGGCCCGAGTGTGACGGAATCGCTCACGGCGACCCTGCAGCCAGGGACGTACTACGCACGGGTGTTCGATGTGGGGTTCAACCCCCCGGCGAACCAGGAGGTGCAGCTGTACAACCTGACGGTGCGCGTGGAGGGGGCGCTCTATCCGCCGCGGGCGATCGGCGGACTGCACAAGCGGTCGTTCGCGAACGCGAAGTGCTTCTTCATCGGGAACGTGTCGTCGTGGGTGAACGAGCCGGGGGCGACGATGGCGGCGTGGGACTGGGACCTCGACGGCGACGGGACGTTTGAGGCCACGGGAACACAGGTGTTCCGCACGTACCCCTCCAACGGCGTGATGCCCGTGACGCTGCGGGTGACGGACTCGAACGGGCTGTCGGCCACGGACACGATCAACGTCACGGTGTTCAACGCGTCGGCGTCGATCTCGGCGGTGACGCCGGGGGTCGTGCCGCGCGGTGCGCTGACGCCCGTGACCATCCACGGGACGAACTTCAAGGGCGTGGTGAGCGCGTCGCAGTTCAGCACCTCGGGCACGGGTGTGACGTTCACGGGCACACCGGTGGTGAACGCTCTGGGCACGCAGGTCTTTGGGCTTTCGGTGTGGGTCAGCCCCTCGGCGGCGCTCACGACCCGGACCATCAGCGTGACCAACTCTGATGGGCTGGGCGGCCTTTCTGGAAACGCGACCAGTGCACCCTTGCTGACGCTCACGACACCCTCGGCCGCGCCTGGGCCGTTCGCGCTGCTTTCGCCGGTGAACAACGCCGGGAGCGTGCCGGTGGACCCGGTGCTGTCGTGGGGCCCGGCGACTGGGGCATTCAACTACCGCCTGACGGTGGCGCTCGACCCCGGGCTGTCGCGGGTCGTGACGCAGGAAGACATCGCGCCGCCGCTGACCTCGTTCTCGGTCCCGAGCGGGATGTTGGAAGCGGGCACGGTGTACTTCTGGAGCGTCGAGGCGCAGAACCCGGTTGGCAACACGCTGCCGGTGCCGGAGCCTTCGTTCTCGTTCACGACGCACAGCACGGTGCCGGTGTGCCAGGGCGATCTGACCGGGGATGGGCTGAGGGACGTGGCCGACCTGGTGGTGTTCCTCGGTGCCTTCGGATCGACGGTGCCCGTGGGCACGGGGGCGGATCTCAACGCCGATGGTTCGGTGAACGTGCTGGACCTGGTCCGGCTGCTCAGCGTTTTCGGGTACCCGTGCGAGGACGGGATCGGCCGGCCGGTGGCCCAATAACGGCGGCGGAGCGTCCCACGGCGTCACACACGGAACCCCAAAGCCCCGGGGGCGTAGACGCCTCTTGGAATCGGGCACGGGCGGGGTATGCTCTCGTCATCGGGGCTTGACTGCGTGCAGACACGAGACCGCGTCATCACGATCCTCGGCGGGGCGGGCGTGCTCGCCGCGCTCCTGCTTTTGCAGCGCTGCGGCGGCGACGGCGAACCGGGCGCCGCGGTGCTGGGCGGTGCCGCGGGGACCGGCGGGTCCGCTTCGCGGGTGTTCCCGTTCAACGCGCCGGGGGGAGGCGCGGGCGCGCGGAGCGGGTACAACGGGCCGTCACTTGATTCGCTCGTGCAGGACGCGGCGCGGCGGCGGATGGACCGCTTCGCCAGCGCGCCGGGCGACCCTGCCCTGCCCCGCGGCGGTGCGGACGACTCGAGCGGGGCCTCGATTTTCGCTGGCGAAACCATGCCGCCGAGGATCGAGGGGCCTGGGAACACCACCGGCGGTGTGCGGAACCCGCGGCGCTTCAACCCGCGTCCGAACACCGGGACGGTCAACGCGCCCGTGGTCTCGGGGGGCAACGGCGGGGTCTTTCCCGCAAGGCCGGTGGCGCCGCAGAGGCAAGGGGATGTCAGCGCGATGCTGCGTGCGGCGGCGCTGGCTCAGGAGCAGGCGCAGATCGACGCCGGGAATGTCGACCCCACGGGTGGAGAAGTTGGCGGGACGGTGACGGAGGGCGGGACATCGGGCCGCGGCGATCTCGCGTCGCTGATCCAGTCTGCGCTCGCGGCGGGAGGCACTGGTTCGGGTGCGGGTGGCACGGGCTCGGGCGGTGGGCAGTTCATTGTCGGGGGGATTGATCTCACAGAGTTCTTCGCCGGTCAGCCGTTCCCGACCGTCGGCGGTGGCGCGGGGGGCACGGGCGGAACCGGAGGCACCGGAGGCACCGGGGGAACTGGAGGAACGGGAGGCACCGGGGGGACCGGGGGGACCGGGGGCACGGCGACCAACCGGGCACCCGCGGTGGCAACGCTGAGCGCGACGCCGAGCGTGGTCAGCCCGCCGGGGCCGGTTTCCCTCACGGCGGCGGGGGTGAGCGATCCGGACAGCGCTTCGAGCGACGCCGGTGGGCGTGTGGCCCGCGTCGAGTTCTTCCTCGATTCCAACAACAACGGCGTGTTCGATGCCGCAACCGATACGGCGCTGGGTGCCGATACGACGAGTGCCGACGGGTTTGCACTGCTCACCACAGCGCAGAGTGCTTGGCGTCCCGAAGGCGGTGCGGTGCGCGTGTTTGCACGAGCACAGGACGGACGGGGACTGGTTTCGAACATCGTCTCCACGCTGGTGACGCTGAACCGTGCGCCGACGCTCGCCTCGCTCACGGCGTCGCCGGCGGTGGTCTCGACGGGCGCGACGGTGACGCTGTCCGCCGCGGGCGCTTCCGACCCCGATCTACCCGGCGCGGGGCTGGCATCGGTGCGGTTCTTCTTCGACAGCGACAACGACGGCACGCTGACCAGCGCGGACACGCTGCTGGCCACGGCGAGCCCGAACACCGGCGGCGGTGCTCAATCTTCTGCCGTCGTTGGTCCGGGTGCGTCCGGCACGCTGCGGTACTTCGCGGTGGCGCGGGACGGCGCGGGCGTGGACAGCGCGCCCCAGTCCGCGACGGTGAGCGTGAACCGCGCTCCTGTGGCGGGGAACCTCGCGCCCTCGTCGGGCTTGGTCGCCCCGCCGGCGAGCCTCACGCTGTCGGCCTCGGGCTTTGCCGATCCTGACGGCGAGTCCGGCACTTTGGGGCTGGTTTCCGTGGAGTTTTTCCTCGATCTCGACCGCGACGGCGTGGTGGGTACTTCCGACACGTTGATCTCGACTGTGCCCGCTTCGAGTGGTAGCGCGTCGCTCGTCGTCGATGTCGTTTCGGGCACGACGACCGGCCCCGCGTACCTTGCTCGCGGCGTGGACGGCCAGGGGCTGCGCGGCCCGGCCGCGGCGGCTTCGGTGGTGGTCAACCGCGCACCGGTGGTGGCTTCGGTGAGCGCGAGCGCTTCGCCGCGGGTGCTGGCTCCGCTGACGTTGTCGGCGGCGGCTTCGGACGTGGACCCCGCGCCCGACGCGGTGGAGCGCGTCTCGTTCTACGTGGACACCGACAACAACGGTGCGTTCGACAGCGCGGTGGACGAGCGGCTGGCGATTGACTTTGTCGCCAGCGCCGGGCTTTACAGCGGCACGGTGACGGCGCGGGCCGAGTGGTCGCCGCAGCGGGTGTTCTTCGCGGTGGCGCGGGACACGCGCGGGGTGGAGTCGGTGGCCGCGAGCGTGACCGTGTCCATCGGCGCGTTCCCCGACAGCGTGCTGCGCGTGCGCGCGGACGCCGCTCCCGGGGGCGACGGGCTTTCGTGGGCTTCGGCGTTCGGGACGTTCGCAGCGGCATTCGACACCGCGTCGCGTTCGGGGGGCGTGGTGACGCAGGTGTGGGCCGCGTCTGGCACGTACAGCGGGCCTGTTGTGTTGGGGCAGCCCATCGCGCTGCTGGGCGGGTTCACGGGCACCAGCGAAACCCAGGAAAGCCAGCGAGACTGGGCCGCAAACCCGACGATCATTGATGCGGGCGGCACGGCCCGAGCGCTGGATGTGGCGCACGTGGCCCAGGCCACCATCGACGGCTTCACGATCACGGGCGGGCTTGCCGAGAGCGGCGCCGGGGTGCGCTCGGCGGCGGTGGCGACGACCATCGCCAACTGCATCATCCGGGGAAACACCAGCACGGGCGCCGGCGGCGCGGGGGTCCACCTTGTGAACGCCGGCACGGGCACCCGGCTGGTGAACTGCCTCATCATCGAAAACTCGGCGGGTGGGACGGGCAACGGCGCCGGCGTGCTGATCGGCGATGCCTCCGCGGGTGTGCTTCTGGCCAACTGCACCATCGCCTCCAACGCCGCGACAACCGCCGGGGCGGGCGCGGTGCACGTGCTCGCGGGCGTGCCGAGCATTGTGAACTGCATCGTCTCGAACAACGCGTGCGCCGGGATCACGGCGGGTGCCGCAGTGATGCCCGTGGTTGCCAACTGCAATGTCTTCGGGAACGGCGCCCCGGACCTTTCGCCGGGCATCTCCCCCACTGCTCCGGTGGCTGGCGATCCGATGTTCACGAATCTCGCCGGTGGTGATTACACCCTCGGCGCGGGTTCGCCGTGCATCGATTCGGGGACCACCAGCCAGCCGCCTGCGGAGTTCGCGCTGGACCTTGCGCACCGGGCGCGTGTCGTTCGCGCGACTCCCGGCGGAGCGCTCGCGCCGGATGTGGGCGCGTATGAGCGTCCCTGCGCGCCGCCGCCGTGCGCGGGCGATCTCAACGGCGACGGCAGCGTCAACACGGCTGACCTTGTCACATTCCTCGGGCGGTTCGGAACGGGCGGCGTGAACAACCCCGCCGACCTGAACGGCGATGGGTCCGTGAATACCGCGGACCTGGTGGTGTTCTTGGGGCGGTTCGGGAGTTCATGCCCGACATGTCCCTAACTCGTTCGAGGCTCGCGCCGAGTTGCAAGATCTTTACACCCGGACGCACCCCGAAAAAGGGAGCGAAAACGGGGAACGCGGGGCTGGGCGGCGGGCCTCAACCGGTGGACACTTGTTGGTGAGTCCGTGAAGGGGCGGGGAGCGAATCCCCACTTCCGCACAGGGTTCGGGTTCGCCTCGCATGAAAGACACCTTCGAGACTTCGCCGCATCACACGGGAGACTTCCTCATGACGCATCGCCGCCGTAGTTCGTTTCGGATGCTGACCGCCGGTTCGCTCGTGCTCGCCGCCGCGCTGACGGCGTCGGGTGCGACGCCTGCCCCGCTGACCATCAACCCGTTGAAGGTGGAGCGTGCGGGCGTGGCCGCGGCGCGTGGGGCGACGGTGCTGTCGGTGGACAAGGTGGCGTACGAAGCGCTGAAGGGGTTCGAGCGGGCGGTGTTCCCGGCCGTCGCGCTAGACTCGGCGCGGGCGCTGAGCGCTGATCTTGAGCTCGAGAAGATGGAAGTCTTCACGAGCGAGACGGTGTTTGTGGAGATGACCGACGCGGGCGAGGTTCGGCTGCCCCCGCCGGATATCCAGCTGTGGCGCGGGAAGGTTCGGGGCGACGCGGAGTCGAAGGTGTACCTGGCGATCACGCCGGACAACGTGCAGGGCTACATCTCGACGGGCGGCGAACTGTTCATGATCTCCAGCGGCGAGAAGGGCGACCAGCCCACGCTGATCTACGGTGCCGGTTCTGAAGCGGCGCGGAACGTGAACATCACCGAGCCGGTGTGCGCCGGGGCCGTCGCCGGTCCGCTGGGCGACCTGCCCGCGCGCCCGAACACGGGCGAGGGCACGACCGACCGCGGCGGGTTCGTTTGCAAGCGGTTCAACCTGGCCATCGACACCGACAACGAGTTCCGCACGCGGCTGGGCGGGACCACGCAGGCGCAGAACTACGTCGCCACCATCATGGGCGGGCTGAACGACATCTACAACCGCGATGTCTCGATCAAGCTCAACGCGTCGTACGTCCGCATCTGGACCACCGACGACCCCTGGACGGCGGGCAGCACCGGGGCGCAGCTCGACCAGTTCGTGAGCTACTGGATCCAAAACATGGGGAGCGTGCAGCGCGATCTTGCGCACCTCATCAGCACGCGCGGGCTGGGCGGCGGCATCGCCTATCTCAACGCCACGTGCAGCACCGGATTCGGTTACGGCGTGTCGGCCAACCTCAGCGGCTTCTTCCCTTACCCGCTGGTGAACAACGTCGGGAACAACTGGGACATCAACGTTGTCGCCCATGAACTGGGGCACAACTTCGGCACCGGGCACACGCACGAGTCCGGCTGGTACAGCCCCGTCATCGACGGCTGCGGCAACGGCGACTGCTCCAACGCCTTTGCCCTGGGCTCCATCATGTCGTACTGCCACCTGTGCCCCGGCGGCATGGCCAACATCAAGCTCGACTTCGGGCCGCGCGTCGAGAACATGATCCGCTCGTGGGTGGACGGCGGGGGCAACAACTGCGGCGTGGTGCTCCCGCGCCGCAACGTCAACCCCGTCGGCGGCACCTACGAAGAAGGCGACCCCGTCAACCTCTCCGCCTCGTTCGAGACCTTCGGCCCCGCGACGTACCAGTGGCGGCGCAACGGCGTGAACCTCACGCCGGGCGGGCGGTTCATCGGCGTCAACTCGCCCAACCTCACCATCAGCCCCTCACAGCCGGGCGACTCGGGCCAGTACACGCTCGCGATCACCGCGGACTGCGGCAACCTCACGTCGCTCGCGGGCACAGTGGTGGTGAACCAGACGTGCCCGAGCGGGCAGTCGCGTCCGACGATCACCGACCCGCCCGACAGCGTGAACGCCGTGAGCGGGCAGAACGTCAACTTCGCGGTTGCGGCGACGGGAACGGGCACGCTGAACTACCGCTGGCGCAAGGGCACAACGGACCTCTCGGATGACGCCCGCTTCAGCGGCACGGGCACCCCGAGCATGACCATCACGGGCGTGCTGGAATCCGACGCGGGGCAGTACAACTGCGAGGTGACCGGGCCGCAGTGCGCGACGGTGTCGCAGCTGGCGACGCTGGCGGTCACGCCCCCGCCGCCCGCGCCGTTCAACCTGACGACGCCCGCCAACGGTGCGACGCAGGTGCCGGTGAACTCGTCGCTGCTGATGAACTGGGATGCCTCGGATGGCGCGACGACGTATTCGTTCGTGCTCGACAACGACAGCAACTTCTCGTCGCCGATTGCGCAGGTGAACGACCTGACCTTCCCGGGTCTGGCGGTCTCGCCCGGCACCCTGAGCCAGAGCACCACCTACTTCTGGAAGGTCACGGCGACCAGCCCCTGGGGCGTCACCACCGGCAGCCCTGCGGTGGCCCAGTTCCGCACGTTCACCCCCGGCGGCAACTGCCGGGCCGATTGGTCGGGCGACGGCGTGGTCAACACCATCGACCTCACCCTGTTCCTGGGCCGCTTCGGCACCCAGGTCACGCCCTTCGGCGTGGGCGACACCAACGGCGACGGGATCGTGAACACGGCAGACCTGGTGGCGGTGCTGGCCGAGTTCGGGACGACGAACTGCAACGGGTGAGCATCCCGCTGGATGACTCGCTCTCTGCTGGTGCCCCCCAACGGCGTTGTCGCGCTCCCGGTTCGCGTGTCGGGGGCTTTTCTTTCGGCTGCCTCAGCCCCTCGCATTCTCCCGCTCGACAACCGCAGTGTTCAGCGATAGGGTGCATTGACCTGCGGGCTGTCCCACGGCCGAGGCAGCGCTGCTTCATCCGCAAACCAGCGCCTGCGCCGCGATATTGGTCGGCGTGCGGAGATTCGGCCCCAGAATCAAAGGAGAGTGCCTTGCGGTACGACCGTGTCGTTCAGGGTGACTGTGTCGCGGGTATGCGCTCGCTGCCCGATTCGATGATCAACCTCGTCTTCGCCGACCCACCGTTCAACATCGGTTACAAGTACGACTCGTACCATGACCGAAAGCCGCCCCGGGAGTATCTGGACTGGTGCGGGACCTGGATGTCGGAGATCCACCGGGTGCTGAAGGCGGACGGCGCGTTCTGGCTCGCGATCGGCGACGAGTACGCGGCCGAGCTCAAAGTCCGCGCGACGCACGATGTCGGGTTCTACTGCCGCAGCTGGGTGGTGTGGCACTACACGTTCGGCGTCCATTGCACCGAGAAGTTCACCCGATCGCACGCGCACCTGTTCCACTTTGTGAAGAACCCCGAACGGTTCACCTTTAACTCAGATGCCATCCGGGTGCCCTCCGCCCGACAACTGATCTACGCCGACCGCAGGGCCAACCCCGCGGGCCGGGTACCGGATGACACGTGGATACTCCGACCGCAGAGCGTCCCCGAAGGATTCGCACCGGACCACGATACGTGGCACGTTCCCCGAGTCTGTGGAACGTTCAAGGAACGCCAGGGATTCCACGGCTGCCAGATGCCGGAACAGATTCTCGGGCGAATCATCCGCGCTTGCTCGAACAATGACGACATCGTCATGGACCCGTTCGCGGGCAGCGGAACGACGCTCGCGGTCGCGAAGAAGCTCGGGCGCCGCTACCTCGGGTTTGAGCTCTCCGAGAACTACGCGGAGCAGGTTCAGTCACGGTTGGGTGGGGTGCACAAGGGCGATGCACTCGATGGAGGCGACGGGCTCCCGCCATTGCCGACCGGCTTGCCGAGTGTCAAGGTGCCTCCGCGAAAGAAATCGAAGAAGACTCCGATCCCGATCGAAGCCAAGTGAATCACGCGGCGGCATTCTCATGCCCCGAGCCATGGAAACTCGCGCCGGAGCATCGGCTCTTCGCGGCGGGTCGGTGAACGGGCCTGCGCTCCTTCGGTCTCCCTGCGCACCGCGCGGTCGGATCGCTCTTGGCTCTTCGCCACGCCGAGAGCAACCCGCAGCGAGTTGAGAATCACACCGGTGCGGGCCGCGCCGATCTCGATGGCTTGACGCGTCATCAAAGCCTGGTTCATTTCGATCTCGATCCCCGCGTATGAACGGAGCGGGAACCGCTTTCTGAGCCGGGTCGTCAGCCCGTCGGCGGTTCCGAGATAGGGGTAGTTCCGTCGCACACGCATTGAGGGTGTCGAGCGCCGTCCACCATCTGCCACGTGAGCATCCCGCAGAGCGTCGATCCACAGGTCGCACGTCACACGCTCCAGCGGGCGACGCGGGTCGTAGAGCAGCGCGAAGTCCGCGGTGCGGACCTCGCCGTTCAGCACCGGCGTGAAGGAGTGTACCCCAAGGTGCAGCACCACGCCGCCCGCCTCAATCTCACCGCTCACCAGCGCCTCGATCTTCTGCCAGTGCGGTGTGTGCAATCGGTCGATGAGCATCGCCCGCTCGATCTCGCTGAGAGGCGACATGAACTCGGACGTCACCCCGCCGCGCCGGTTCCAAGGGGAGCGGTTGAGATCGCACACCAGCCGTGAATGCGTGCCGAGAATGGGCGATGTGTGGAAGGCGCGGGCGATCGCACGCGCCAGCGGGGCCGCGCCGGGGTCCCACCCGCGGTGCGAGTTCAGCGCCTTCTTCGCTGCGGCGGAGCGGAAAAGGTGCGCGTACGCCCGCGGCACCGCGTTGGTCGCGTGCTCGCAGCTCACGACGATCTTCGTGAACGGCAGTGAGCGGGCGAGTGGTTTGAGACGTCGGCCCATCGGAGTGGTTTGTGGTTGCCGGGTGCCGGGGTACACGTCCGCGTGTGCCCCTATCTGTGCCAGTTTCGCGGCGGGGCACGGCGAGGACGCCGTACCCCGGCACCCGAGATTCATGTGTGGTGCATGCCGGTGAACATCCGACCTTCACTCAGGCAGTGCGCCAGCCGGTCGTACGTCTTGAGCAGGGTCGTCTGGTCCGGGCTTGCCCCGAGCGACCGCGACAGCCGGCGTGCCAGCGTGCCCTGCTCAAGGATCACCCCCAGGCACTCACGGTCCCCCGGCGTCAGGTGGTCCGCCGCCGCGGATTCGAGATGCCGCCACAGGTCCCGCGCCGTCACCGACTTCCCACCCGCACCGGGCGCGAAGCCCCACGCCTTCAGGTACTCCGCGTCGTCGATCACCGCCTCGTCGGCGTGCCTCAGGCACTTCAGGAAGATCGCTTCGAGTCGGTCGACCGTCCACGACTTCTGCTGTTCGAGCGTCGCCCACCGCCCGCGCACCGCGTCTTTCAGCGTCTGCACAATCAGCGCCACCATCGCGAGGTCGGCGCGCGGGCACTCCTGCACGTCCAGCACGCGGATCTCGATGCTGCCGCGAGAGAACCGCGCGATGGCCCCGCGCGCGTTGGCCCACTCGTGGCGCAGCACACCCTCGGGGTCGAGCGGCTCGAGGTCCTTGTAGATGCGCTGGAACACCTGACGGTCGTAGTCTGCGTGCGTGAACACCTGCTCGGGGATCACCCTGCCGGTCATGCTCGGCAGTTTCCGTGAGTTCGTCCGGTACACCTCGAGCCGGTTGTCCATCAGCCCCGTCACCCGTCCCTCCATCACCGGCGAGCTCGCCGCCAGCGCGGGCAGGATCGGCAGGATCATCCGGATCGCGGCGTGGAGCTGGGCAAACTCCGCGTCGCCGCGAAACGGCAGGTTGATGTGAACGCTCTGTAGATTCGCCCACCCGTGGCCCTTGCACCCGAAGATGCGGTCGAAGGTGCTGTACACCTCGCTGTAGTTGTGCGGCCACAGCACCATTTCTTTGTCCGGGTTCATCCACGGGTGCATGCCGCCCGGCATGAGGCGGGCGTGCATGGGTGCCAGCAGGGTGTTGATGCGCTCGACAGACTCATCGAAGATCGCCCCAAGCCCCATCAGGGTGCGTGCTGGTTCGACGGTCTTCATCTCGATCACGTGCAGCGCGAGCTCGTTCGACCACTCGGCGCCCTCGAACTCGAAGTCTGTTGGCTGGTCGCCGTCGAGGCTCGATCCCGCCTCGACCGCCGCCTGCAGCAGCAGCTTGTCGGCGATCGGGCGCACGTCGAGTGTGGCGCGGTCGGCGATGATGTACTCCAGTTCCACACCCACCGCCTCGAAGAGTCCGTAAGGAGTGCTCACGGGTTCACCTTGCCTTCCTTGATGCGCTTCACGCGGTCCATGAGCGACTGCATGATCGTCAGAAACAGCCCCTCGCCCATGATGACGTCCTCGTAGCCGTGGTCGACGTTGGGGTTGTCGTTGATCTCGATCATGTACACGCTCTGGTCGATCTGCTTCATGTCCACGCCGTACAGGCCGTCCCCGATCAGGTTCGCCGCCCGCACGGCGGTGTTCAGCACCTTCTTCGGCACCAGGTCCAGCGGCACCGCCTCGGTCTTGCCGTAGTCCTTCTCGCCCTTCTTCCCGCTGCTGACGATCTGCCAGTGCCCCTTGGCCATGTGGTACCGGCAGGCAAAGAGCGGCTTGCGGTCGAGCACGCCGATGCGCCAGTCAAAGGCACTGGGGAGGAACTCCTGAGCGATCACCAGGTCGCTCTTCTCAAGGAATAAGTCGAGTTCCTTCTCCAATTTGTCCGCGTCCGTGACCTTGATCACGCCCTGGCTGAACGAACTGTCGGGCCGCTTCAGCACGCACGGGATGCCCAGTTTCTCCCGCACTTCGTGCTTGTTCTCCCGGTGAACAACCAGCGTCTTGGGGCACGGCACGTCGTTGGTCTCGAACAGTTCGTGCAGGTACACCTTGTTCGAGCAGCGCAGGATCGAGGTTGGATCATCGATGACGGCCAGCCCCTCGGCCGCCGCGCGCCGGGCGAAGCGGTAGGTGTGGTGGTTCACCGCCGTGGTCTCGCGGATGAACAGCGCGTCGAACTCGGCGATCTTCCCGTAGTCGTCGCGGTCGATCATCTCGACGTTGAAACCCACCTGCTTGGCCGCCTTCTGGAAATGCTTGATCGACGTCATCGTCGACGGCTTGTCCTCCACCTCGGCGTTGTACAGGATCGCCAGGTCGTAGCCCTTCTCCTGCGGCTTGCCGCGGATCTTCTTCCGCCCCGAGAAGTACTCGCCCGCCGCCCACTCGACAAACGATCGGTGCAGGTCGGGGATCTCGCCCGCCGCGACCGCTTCCAGGCTCTCGAGGTGCCACCGACCGCCCTCGAAGTTGAACTCCGCTCGCAGCAGCGGCGTGGGGAACAGGTTGAACAGCGCCTTGCACAACCGGTCGTACCGCTTGGCCATGTTCTGACCGAAGTACACGCTCAGCGTGAAACTCGTCGACTGGATGTGCGACAGGCTCGGCTGGATCACGTCCTCAAGGTCCTCCGCCGCAAAGCGGATCATCGACAGGCTCTTGAGGTCCTGGATGGTCGTCACACTGGGCAGCGGCTTGTGACCCCGCGCCTCGGCCAGCAGACTGACGTAGTACCCCAGCGCCTGATACCGGTGGCTCTTGCACAGATTGAACACCTTCACCCCGCGCTCGTCGGCATATGAGGGGTCGGTGAGGTACTTCCGCGCCGAGACGACCCCAACGCCGGGGATATCGAGCGGCCACGTCTCGGGGTTGTCGGTCACGATCAGGACGGACATGGGTTCAGGTCTTTCGCTTGGATTTCTTGGTGCGGGCGGGCGAGAGCGAGCGGTGTCTGCGGCGAGCGCTCGCGGCCGGAGTCATCGTTGGCGCATCGCCTCGCGCCGCCGCCAGCCCCGGCCCCGGCTCGATCACCAGCAGGTTCGCGTCGTACGTCAGGATCCCCAGCAGGATCGAACAAATCAGCCGGTCCATCCCAACTTCGTACACATGACTATTGAACGGCGGGTTGGGCTCCAGCGGGTCCGCCACGCTCACCGTGTTCGCCTCGGCGTCGTGACCGAACAACACCACAAAGTGCCCCGCCGGATCGCCACGCACGTCGTCGTCGTCGTACCGCGGGCCGTACTCCCGCGGCGTGCGGTATAGGTATGTCGACGACAGCCCCGTCAGCACCGGCCTCCCGTCACGCAGGTACCGCGTGATCAGCCCCGGTGTGAGGTCCTGGAAGTCCACTTTCCCGCCCAGATCAATGAACTCCAGATACGCCCTGATCTCCGCCTTCAGCCGCTTGCCCTTCTTGGCCTTCATCCGCCCCCGCAGTTTCTTCGCGAGGTCCACCGGCTTTTCACCCGCCGGCGTTTCGGCGAACCACGTCGGGTCGAACACCTCAAGGTTGTACGTGTGGATCGAGGCCCGGTACCCCCGCCGCAGCGCGTGGCACGCGAGCATCACCGCCAGCGTGCCCCCCCAGCGCAGGCGCGCCGCCTCCTTCATCACCCTGGCCAGCGGGATGTCGTCGCCGTAGTAGCGGTACACGCTGTGCAGGCACGTGGGGCCGCAGGCGGTGCCGTCGGGCTGCTTCAGGATGTCGAGTTTCAGCCGGTTTTCCACGCGCCGCCCAGTGTAATGCAGCGCCCGCCGGCCACAATCACTCACAGCCCCCGCAGCCACTCCAGCATCTCGTCCGCCGACTTGGCGCCCATGGACCGCGCCACCTCCACGCCGTCCCGCACCGCGATCACCGTCGGCATCGCCTCGATGTTGAAGTGCCGGGCAAGCTCCGGCTGCTTGTCCACATCAAACTGGAACGCCACGGCGTTCTGATTCAGCCATGACGTGACTTCTCGGTCGGGCCAGGTCCGGGCGTCCATCGCCTTGCAAGGCCCGCACCAGGAGGCCATCGCGTCCACGATCAGCAGCTTGCCGTTCTGCGAGGCCTTGGCCGAAGCCTGCTCGAACGACACATCCACGAAAACCTCCGGGCGCGAAGCCCAGAAAGGCATCCGCCACGCGAAGAACGCCACCAGAAGCAGCAACACCGCCAGTGGGAACAGCCACGGCTTGATCCGCGCTTCGTAGAACGACGGTTTGGGGAACGTCAGCGGTGCGTCATCGAGCTGGTTCATGCGGTCCTCCGGTTCCAACCTCGGCTCACCAACCCCGAACACTCCGGTACGCGCACCCGCACAGCTTGTACAGCACCCTCGCCCCCACGTTCGCGTCCCATTCGTTGCTTTCATCGGGCGACGGGCACACCTCGTTGAGGTCGAAGCCCACCACACGCCGCCCGCTCCGCGCCAGCGTTTCCAGCAGCAGCCCCGCGTGATTGAACGTCAGCCCGCCCGGCACCGGCGTCCCTGTGTGCGGGCACAGCGCCGGGTCCAGCCCGTCGATATCGAACGACACGTACACAAGCCGCGGCAGCGCCGCCACGATCTGCTGGCACGTCGCCTCCCACGCCTCACCCCGCGACTGCCGCTTGAACAGGTCGAGATCAAAGTGCGTCACCACCCGCGTGCTCGGTCCGCTGTGCGCCGGATGATCGGTGATCCACGAGTCATTCGGGTTCACCGGGCTCGACTGCGCCGGCGCCGGCTCCGCGGCCACGCGCAGCTCTCCCTCCCCGAAGTCCCGGATCCCCACCTGCACCAGCCGGCGCACGTTCGGGATCCGCCGCAGCACGTTGAACATGATCGACGCGTGCGACCACGTGAAGCCCTCGAAGGCGTCCCGCAGGTCCATGTGCGCATCGATGTGCAGGACCCCCAAAGGCTCGCCCGACGCGAGCGCCTTCTCGGCGCATGCCCGGATCGCCCCGAACGGCGTCGAATGATCCCCGCCCACCAGCCCGGGCACACGCCCCGATTCCAGCACCCGCTTGAAGCGGTCGTACACCACCCCGTTCATCCACTCGCTCGCCTCGTCGACCTTTTTCAAGATCGCCCGGTCGGCGGCGTCGTCCAAATCAGCGCCGCCCTTGGCGATGATCGGCTCGGCCAGCGCCCGTGCCTCACGGCTCCTCGTCAGCATCGATTCGTCGATGTCCTGCATATGGAGCCCGAACTCGTAGACACGCCCGAACTGCAGATCGAACAGGTCCACCTGCGCCGAGCCCGCCAGGATCGCCTCCGGCCCTGCCGAAGCCCCGCCACCGTACGACGTCGTCGCGTCAAATGGCGCCGGCACCAGCACGCACCCCGCCTGCTCGAAGGTGTGCGGCAATCCGAAGATGCCCGTCCCGGGCTGCGCCGCCGCGTCGGGGTCGAAGGAAGCCGGCTCGTTCGAAGGGTGCTGGGCCATGCGGTGATCGTACGCGCGCTCACGCCACTTCTCGGACGTTTCCAAGCCCAAGCGCGCGGGCCGTAGGGCCGGGAACCACCGCGCAACCCAGAAAAATCATGCTTCACGGCCCTGCTTCGTGGCCCGAGTGTCGATGACATGCGAATCTGTTCTCGGCCCCGGCGTTCTCGGGTGTGGTGCCCGGACGCTCTCGTTTCCGCCCTTCCAGGGATGCCCCGCGTGCCCTCAGGCCGTTCCAACCCCGGCGCCAGCGTCACCGCGGCGGGCTGCCCCCCGGCGCTGCTCCATGCCCTCCACGCCGCGCTCGCCCAGCGCCCTGGCTGGTCGATGCGCGTCGCCGACACCTGGAACGACGCCGCGTCGAGCCCCGCCCCGGACATCGCCGTGTGGCACGCGGCGCTGGGCCTCGAAGCCCTCGCGGGGGCGAGCGCCGAGAACCCTGAAACCTGCTTTCTCTATGTCGCGCGCGCCGGCGACGAATCGACCATCGCCGATGCCGTGGAGCACGGCGCCACCGACGCCGTCACCGAACCGCACCTCATCGCCGCCGCCGGCGCTGTGCTGGAGAAGTGCCGCGTCCAACTCGAACACCGCCGCGCCCAGCGCCGTTTGGTCATCGATCTCCGCACCACCGCGGCCCAGCTCAAGGCCCGCAGTGACCGCCTCGAAAGCGAGATGAGCCGCCTCGAAGCGATGGCCTGGACCGACCCGCTCACCGGCCTCGCCAACCGCCGCCAACTCAACCAGCGCGTCCCGCAACTTTTCGCCGAGGCCGTCCGCTACCAGAAAGACCTCGCCTGCCTGATGATCGACCTCGACCACTTCAAGGAAGTCAACGATCACCTCGGCCACGCCAAAGGCGACGACCTCCTCTGCGCCGCTGCAAGGCTCATCACCTCCGGCCTCCGCACCAGCGACATCGCCGTCCGCTACGGCGGCGACGAGTTCGTCGTCCTCATGCCCCAGACCCCCGCGAAGATCGCCGCCCAGGTGGCCCGGCGCATCGTCGACGGTTTCGCCGCCGCCGTGCGTTCGCTCACCCCCACCGAAGGCTGCGGCATGTCGGTGGGCATCTCCTGTCTGAAAACCAGCGGCCCCATTGACGGCGACGACCTCATCGCCCAGGCCGATTCGGCCTTGCTCGCGGCCAAGAAGTCCGGCAAAGGGCGCATCATGATCTGGGCCGCCGACGGCCGGCACGCGGAGATCGCATAGCGATCACCCTTGATGCCTCGATGCCTTCCCCCAAAAACGAACCCGCCCACCTCATCGGCGGGCGGCGGTTCCTGAAAGTGGAGCTGATCGGGATCGAACCGACAACCTCATCCATGCCATGGATGCGCTCTCCCAATTGAGCTACAGCCCCGACACAATGTCTTTCGACCACCCGCCCACGCGGGTTTGGTCGAGCCGAGAAGGGTAGCGGAAACTCCGCCTGCGATCAAGTCATCGCGGTTCCGGTTCGGCTTGAGTTCGGGTTTGGTGCCGGGGTTCGGGTTTCGGGGTTCAGGGTTCGGCCTACGAGGGGAGCCACTCCAAGTCCGAACCCCGAGCCCCGACACCCGAACCCCGAACCCCCCACACACGCCCCCGCTTCCGCGATACTCCCCCCCCGATGCCCACGACGCACCCGCAGTTTCCCAATCTGGTGGTCTTCGATCACCCGCTGATCCAGCACAAACTCTCGCTGATGCGCCAGCGCTCCACCAGCGACCGCGCCTTCCGCGCCCTGCTCATCCAGATCGCAGGCCTTATGACTTTCGAGGTCACGCGGAGTTTCCCCGTCGAGCGCATGCCCATCGAGACCCCGCTGGAAAAGATGAGCGGCACACGCGTCAGCGGCAAGGTCACCATCTGCCCCGTGCTCCGCGCGGGTCTTTCGATGGCCGAGGGAATCCTCGAACTCATCCCCGAGGCCCGCGTCGGGCACCTGGGGATGTTCCGAGATGAGAAGACCCTTCAGCCCGTGCAATACCTGCTGCGACTCCCGAAAGACCTCGACGCCGGCCCAGTCATCTTGGTCGATCCGATGCTCGCCACCGGCGGCTCGGCGTCCGCCGCCATCCGCATGCTCCACGAGCACGGCGCCAGGGACGTCCGCATGATCTGCCTCGTCGCAGCCCCCGAGGGCGTCCGTCGCATGCACACCGACCACCCGAACCTAAAGATCTACGCCGCGGCCCTCGACCGTGAACTGAACGCCAGCGGCTTCATCCTCCCCGGACTTGGGGACGCGGGAGATCGACTCTACGGGACAGGTGAGCAAAGGGCCGACACGTAGCCGCACGATTCTCGCAGTTTTTCTGGGCTGTTGCGGCTGGTTTTTCAGTGAAGCCGGGGGATTCCATTACCCCAACCGGGTGGATATCCATGCCTGAGCATCATGGGCGATCAAGGAGCAGAGACGTGAAGACGAAATCCAAGAACCCTGTGGTGGTGCTCACGAAGCCGAGCGGGGAGACCCCTCCAGGCCGTGACGCCGGGGATTCTCTGGGTGTCGGGACGCCGGTGGCTCGACGCCCGGATTACGAATCGCAGCAGCCGCACACATGAATGTCGGTCGGCGAGGGCGCGTGCGTCCACGGCGTAGTGTTCCATTCCGCGCGGTAATGCGCTCGCCGGGCGACCTCGGCGGTGCAGGGGCGGCGTGAGTTGGATTCTGCACTTCACCGCATGCCTGAAAAAGATCGCCGGCCGCGCGCGACGGATGAGGGCAGCGACACGGTACCAGATCGTGTGTGCTTCCCCGTCGAGCGGGTGCTGGCGGATGGGCTGACGACACTTGGGATGCGGGGTTTGAGTCGGATGTGAGCGCGGGCACGGCGCAACCATCTCCGATCCTCTCGTCGCTGCTCACCGCTCCCTGCTTCGGGCATGACGCAGTACCCGTCGAGAACGAATCCGATCTCCACCCGCGAAGCGGGTGGGTCATGTTTGCCAGCGGCGCAGCCGCTGGTACCGTGGTGTCAGACCGACCCGCCCATGAACTGGGAGGGCGAGATCCCATCCCAGCCATGCCCTCCTCCTACACCCAGTCCTACTTCCACCTGGTCTTCGGCACGCTCCGCCGCGAGCCGCTGATCACCGACCAACTCCACGACCGTCTCTACACTTTCCTCGCGGGCATCGTGCGCGACCTCGGCGAAGGGCACTCCGGCCACCTCATCGCGGGCAATGGTCTCGCCGATCACGCACACCTCCTCGCGCGCTGCCCGCCGGACGTCTCGCTCGCCGTGCTCGCCCGAGAGGTCAAGTCCCGCTCGTCGAAGTGGATTCACGAGACATTCCCCGAGCTCAACCACTTTGCATGGCAACGCGGATACGGCGGCTTCACGGTCAGCCGCTCCGAAGTCAACACCGTCGAGCGGTACATCCGCAATCAAGCCGAGCACCATCGCACCATGACCTTTCAGGACGAGTTCCGGCTGATGCTCGAGAAGCACGGCGTGGACTTTGATCCGAGATACTTGGAGTAAGCTCGGCCAAGTGTCAGGTGGAGACCGCGTCTGGTAGGGAAGCCGTCTGGTGGAGAAGCCGTCAGATGGAGAGATCACCGGGTGTCCGGATTCAACCGGCGCCGCGAATCGTGCCCGCAAAGCGGGTACCCGATGGTTGCCAGACGCGCAGCGTCTGGTGGACACCAGTATGCACCACCCCGCCCATGAAATGGGCGGGCGAATCGCACCGCTTCGGCTCTCTTGAACAAGCCTTCGCTCGCCCATTTCATGGGCGAGGGGCATCAGGACACCGGCGAGAACCCAATGGCCCAGTACCAGACGCTGCGCGTCTGGCAACCATCACAGGCCCGCTTCGCGGGCCGGTCACGGTGAGCTACGGACCGCGATGCGACGGCGTTGGGCTACGATGACATCGGCGATGATCACACTGCGTACCCAGAAGCAACTGCGTCAGTGCCAGAGCATCGATTTCTGCTGCCTTTGCGGAAGACCGTTGGCGTCAGGCGAACCGCTGAACCGACACCACATTCCACCCGAGGCCATCTTCCGAAAAGAAGACCGAGAGCCATTGGTACTGCCGGTACACAAATCTTGTAATGACGCAGAATCGACTCGGGACGAACCGATCTCGCAACTGATTCGGGCACTTCGTGGCGAGTTTCCTGCGGACAAGAACAAGAAACTTCGGGGTGCGTCACTTCGGGCCGTTGACGGCGGCGATGTCGATGCGATGGTGTTCCCAGAGGCCAAGCGAACAATCTTTCGATGGGTCAAGTGCTTCCACGCCGCGATGTATCGGCAGTATCTCGACAACCCTCGCGGCAAGGTCTTTCTGCCCATCGTCGAAGGAACCTCGGTTGCCGGCTTCGCAACCGCTGATCCACCCCACCGTGTACGCATCGCGCTGACCGCCATCATTTCTCGTCACATGAGGCTCGAAGAATGTGACTCGATTGTGTGCAACAAAGGAAACTGCGAGTATCACTGCATCTGGAAGACATTCTCGGGTGGCCGTTCGCTATGCATCTTCGCCCTGCGTGTCTATGACTGGGAGCGGCTGACTGATCCTCGATTCGAACCTCACGGCTGCGTTGGTTTCTACGAATTTCCAGCGCCACACGGCGCTTCGTACTCTGAATGGGAAGAGGTTGACCCCAACTTCAACTCATTGGACCCTTTCGCCGCGCTGAATATCCAACCAGTCACACCCCCAGCATCAACCGAGCCGGGTCCTCAATCCCCTCCTTGATCGTTTTGAGGAACCCCACCGCCCCCGCCCCGTCCACAATCCTGTGGTCGTACGACAGCGCCAGGTACATCATCGGGCGCAGCGCGATCTGGCCGGGGTTCTCCGGGTCTTCCACGGGGCGCTTCACGATGTTGTGCATGCCCAGGATGCCCGACTGCGGCGGGTTCAGGATCGGCGTGCTCATCAGGCTGCCGTAGACGCCGCCGTTGCTGATGGTGAACGTGCCGCCCTGCATGTCCTCGATGGCGAGTTTGTTGTCGCGGGCCTTGAGCGCCAGGGCGTTGATGCCCGACTCGATCTCGGCGAAGCCCAGGCCTTCACAGTTGCGCAGCACCGGGACCACCAGGCCGCGGTCGGTCCCCACCGCCACGGCGATATCGCAGTAGTCGTGGTACTCCACCTCCGACCCCGGCTTGCCGTCGCCGCCGCTGGGGGTCGTGATGTACGCGTTGACCGCGGGGTACTTCTGCAGCGCCGCGACGGCGGCCTTGACGAAGAACGACATGAAGCCGAGCTTGACGCCGTGACGCTTCTCGAAGGCGTCCTTGTGCTTGTTGCGCAAGGCCATGACGTTCGTCATGTCGCACTCGTTGAAGGTCGTGAGCATCGCGGCGTTGTGCTGCGCCTCGACGAGGCGCGTGGCGATACGCTGGCGGAGCGTGGTCATCCGCTCGCGCCGCACGCCGCGACCGCCGGGGGCGGCGACGGGTGGCACCGGTCTCTGCCCGGTGCTGGGCGCGGCGCTCGACGACGCACCGGCGGATGATCCCGCCCCCGCCACATACGCCTTGACATCCTGCTCACGCACGCGCCCGCCGGGGCCGGTGGGTTCGATCTTCGAGAGATCAACGCGGGATTCCTC
>CAYZFW010000003.1:0-15606 GCA_964477615.1 uncultured Phycisphaeraceae bacterium
ACTGCAGGTCGGAGAGTTTCACGCCGTAGTGGTCGGTCACCGCCTCGATGATGTTGGTGATCGTCACTTCAGGGCGCGAGCCGTTGCTCCCCGTCGCCGGCCCAAGGGCCGCACGCGCCAGTTCAAGCGTGATCGGCGCGCGGTCGGCGAGCGCCTGCATCTGCACCTTCACCACCGCGCCCTCGAGCTCGCGGATGTTCGAGACGCTCCGCCCCGCGATGTACACCGCCACCTCGTCGGGCACCACGATCTCGCGGATCCGCGCCTTCTGCTTGATGATCTGCACCCGCGTGTCGTAGCACGGCGGGTTCACCTGCACCACCAGCCCCATCTGGAACCGGCTGACGAGCCGCGCTTCGAGGTCCGGGATGTCCGCCGGGGCCGCGTCGGAACTCAGCACCAGCTGGCGGCTGTTCTGGAACAGGTCGTTGAAGGTGTGGAAGAACTCTTCCTGTGTCCGGTCCCGCTTCGTCAGATAGTGGATGTCGTCGACGATCAGCACGTCCACGCCGCGGAAGCGGTGATGGAAGTCCGACATCTGCCCGGCCTGCACGGCCTCGAAGTACTGGTTGTTGAAGGCCTCGCACGAGGTGTAGTGGATGTTGATCCCCGGACGCTCGGCCATCAGCTTCAGGCACATGGCCTGGAGCAGGTGGGTCTTGCCCAGCCCGACCCCGCCGTGGACGAACAGCGGGTTGTACGTCCGCCCCGGATTGGCCGAGACGGCCAGGGCCGCGGCGTGGGCGAGCCGGTTCTCCGGGCCGATGATGAAGTTCTCGAAGTTGTAGTCCGGGTTCAGGACCATCGAGTCATACCGCGAAGCGGGCGCGGCGGGCGTCGCGCCCGAGCGCACCGGGACGACGGGCTTGGGCTCGTACACCGGGGCGGCGTGGTGGGGGGAACCACCAGCAGGGCCACCGGTTGGGCCGCTCGCCGGCTGATGATGGTGGACGCCGTTGACCGCGCTCTTGCCGTGAACCGACTCACTGGCGTGGGCCGAGGTGCCGTTGCTGTGAGCGGCGACAGAGCCTGTGCTCACTGGGCGGGTCGTCACGCCGGGAAGGTCCTCGCCCTCGCCAACAAACCGCACCGGCAAGAGCCGACCGGTGACAGACTGCACGGCCTCGGTGAACTTGTCGCCGCACGCTTTCGAGAGGTACCGCAGGTGCACGGGCTGGTGCACGCGCACGCGGAACACCCCCTCGGCGGCGCCGAGCGGGCGAAGATCCTCGAACCACTGGCGGCACATGTCCGGGTGGTGGGACTTCAGGTAGGACAGCACATCCAACCAGATCTTCTGATCGGGGTTGGGCATCGACGGACAGGCCTTTCGACGATCGCGCGGGCGAGACACCCGCACGAGATGAGAGATTCAGGTTCTTGCCACACCGCGTGGAACGAAGCCCGCGCGGCCCACTTGCGAAACGATTCCGAGCCGGGAGTATAGACGTTGAAGGAGACTCGGTTGAACAAACCGGGCGCGGGTTGAAGGAAAAAAACCATCACCCGAACAGACCGAAGCGCCCGCGAGCGCGAGAAAAAAATCGCGCGCCGGTGAGTGAAACTACGACTGGAATCGAGGGCTGTCAAACGATTCGCGCGAGATCGTTTCACATCGCCACTGGCGCTGCGCCAACGCGGTTCGCGATGCGAGTCACTGCTTGGGCGCGGGCACGGTGCGCGGCTTGGGCGGGCCCAGCGGCGCGGGGCGCGGCGGCGCGGGCGGGATGTTGATCGCAGGCGTGACCGGTGCCGGGGCCGCGGCGGGGGTTGAACCCGGGGCCGAGGACGGCGCGCTGGGCGCTGGCCCGCGCGATTGTCCGCCGAAGTGACCACCACCGCTTGTGTGCCCGCCGCCATGACCACCACCGGGGCCACCCCGGAATCCCCCACCTCCACCACCGCCGCCGAAGGGCTTCTTCCCAAAGCCGGGCTTCGCGGGCGGGACGTACGGCACGCCGGTGCGGATGGCCTCGGCCCGCATCGCGTCCTCCATCTGCTTGTCGTACCGCATCTTGTTGGAGCGGTGGTCCATCAGGAACTCGACCTTGTTCGCCAGTTCCCGCTTGGTCAGTTTCTGCAGCAGCTTCCGCGCTTCGAGCATGTTCGAGCGCCGCGACAGGTGCACCAGGATCAACTTCTGACACTCGAGCACCGGTAGCCACTCGAGCACGTGGTTGAGGTGCATGTGCTTCCCAACCACGGCCCGGTCCACGTGCCCCTCTTCGAAGAACGTGCACTCGCACACCACGATCTGCGCCTTGCGCACGTCGTCGCGCACCAGTTGGGGCCCCGGCGCGGTGTCGCCCAGGAACGCCACCAGCGGCACCTCGAGCGTCCGCGTGATGTCCTCGCCGCGGTCCTTCAGTTCGCGCAGCTTCTCCTGCGGCAGCTCCATGAACTCGGGCTTCAGCTTGCTCCGGCGTTCGACGACGACGTACCCCGAAGCAAGGCAGGTGTGGTCCACCTCGAACATCCGCAGGTAGATGTTGTTCTTGAGCTCGATCTCCTGCTCGGGCTCCATCTCGATCAGCTTGTACTCGGTGTTCTGCCCCTCGAGATCGATGTACCCGTCCATCATCTTCCGCACGGCCTTGCCCAGGCCCTTGTGGCAGATCATCGTCCCGGCGTCCATCCCCTGGAACTTCCGCTGCGAGCAGTAATACGCCAGGCCCCCGATGTGGTCCATGTGCCCGTGCGTGATCGCCACGTATTTCGCGGCGAGCATCGGACGAGGGCAGATCCCCATGTCAAAGGCGATGTCCAACTCCGGGACCATCACGCTGGTGGCTTCACCGGCGATCGACGTGCCCTGCACGCGGTAGGGCGGAACGAAGAGAAACCCGAGGCCGGCCTCTTTGGCGGGTGGCTTGGGAAGCATCGCAAAAACCTCCGGCGTCGGGCTCCTGACCCGCCGCGGCACACGGACATACACCTGTCACACCCCGATCACTCTGCTCGGGGTGTGGGGGGATGATAGGGGGGCGGAAGGGCCGGAGACGTGCCACGATGCTCGGCTTCCGACCCGAGCGTCGTGCTCGAACCAGTCGCCCCACTCGAATGAGCCGAACAACCCCCGACGCCCCGAACGTAGCACCCCTCAATGAACCAGCCGCAACATCCACTAGGCAGCGCCCAGCACCCCGCCAGTGAATCACGATCCAACCAGCAGACCATCGCCCGCTCGACCTTCCGCGCCTGGATCGCGGGTGTCAGCGGAACACTGGTCGCTGTCGCAATCGTCGCGTCGCTGCTCAGCTACTTCTTCGGCACGATCCACGGCCGAGCCGAACTGGGCAACATCATCGCACTCAAACACGTCCCGCACACAACAGCACCAAGTCTCAACAACCTCTACACCGCCATCGTCTGGGTCGAGCCAGAAAAAAACGGCTACGGCGTCTTCGCCCGCATCACCATCGGAGGTTCTTTCGGAACAGTCGAGTACATCGAGGATGTTGGAAGACTCGGCACCGCCGCGAGTCATGAGGATGCCGTTGAACGATTCGGCGAAGTGTCCTGGGACAACACCACCGTGTACTTCGGTCCCAAACCCGGCGTCGGTCGACGAGTCAACCGCGAGCAACTCCAACGGCATCGATGAGACCGCCGGGCGTGGGTCGGATACCTTTCTCCCCCGCGTGCCCCCCAAACGCTCCAAACCCGCCTCGAAATCCGCCGGCGCTTCCGGGGGCGGCGGCGGTGCGGGCGCGCGTGGGCGGGGTCGCCGGGGCAAGTCCAAGCGTGGCGATTCCACGCCCTCGCTCTTTGCCTCCATCGCCCCTGGCTCGGCCGCCGCGGGGGTGGGCAGCACCGTGTCGCGCCTCGGCGGGTTCACCTCCGGGCTCGTCGGCGATCAGTCCTATCTCCGCCTTTCGACGCGGCCGCTGCACGTGCTGGTGTTCCTGCTGCCGCTGATTGTCTTCTACGAAGCCGCCGCGGCGTTCCATGTCATCGGCGGCGCGGGCGGCGTCGAAGAGACGATCCGTGCGCGGCGGATCCTCTCGGACTTTTTCCGCGTGTTCGATGTCGGCGGCATCTACCTGCCGGGGATTCTGGTGTTCGTGGTGCTGCTGCTGTGGCACTTCCTGACGCGCGACCCCTGGCGGGTCCGCTGGCGGGTGGTGTGGCTGATGCTGCTGGAAGCCCTGGTGTGGACGCCGCCGATGCTGGTGCTGGGGCAGGTGCTGTACAAGCTGATGAGCGGGAGTTTGGGGGCCCAGCCGCCCGTGAGTGCGGCGATCGATACGTCCGCGCTGCACACCTTCACCGGCGCGCTGCACACCCTCGCCTCGCAACCAACCATTGAAGCCGCCACTGCCTCAGTGGCGGACCCTGTCGGCGCCGACCTAGCCTCGCGCTCGCTGATGTCCCGGGCCGCGATCGCGGTGGGGGCGGGGCTGTACGAGGAGATGCTCTTCCGCATGGTGGGCATCGCGCTGTTCCACCTGATTCTGGTTGATCTGATTGGGATGGGGCAGAAGCGCGGCACGCTGCTCGCGGTGGTGCTCGCGGCGTGCGCGTTCGCGTTCTATCACGACGTCACTGTCGGCAACGCCTCAGCGGCCTCGGTGCGCTGGGCCGATGCGGGCTTCTACATCTTCGCGGGGGTGTACTTCGGGCTGATCTACGTCTGGCGCGGCTTCGGCGTGGTGGTGGGGGTCCACACGCTGTATGACCTGGCGGTGCTGGTGTTTTTGACGAGGCCGCCGACGGGGTGAGGACACGGCAAGATGTGCCACGGCTTGGCGTCCGCGACAAGCCGTGCTCTGCGCCGCGACCGAACTCGGACACGGCTTGTCGAAGACGCCAAGCCGTGGCACTGCAACCGAGAAACAGATCGACCCGCCCTGATGACCAGGAGCGGGTCGGTGATCGTTCAAAGTGGTTGGTGTCGAGGGGGCTTACTTGCCGAGGTTCAGCGCGCCCTTGTCGGGGTGGATGTTGAGGGCGGACATCGCGTCTCCGCCGGGGCCGATGCGCATGCCGTTCATCCACACGACGATGCACGCCGCGAGCAGCGCGACCACCGCCACGGCCATGAGGCCGGTGTAGACATTCGGGAAGGCCCGGCGTCCACGCTGCGAGCCGGGCATCGACATTCCAAGTTGCTGTGCCATGCGGATGGATCCTTGCTGCGAATCGCCGAGCCGGAGACGAGCCCCTCGATGCCTTGATGCCTCTTGCCTCGATGCCTTCCGCTTACAGCGTCGGCATCACCAGGTCGTTCACCTGCACGCTGACATCGCGCCCGAGGAAGTTCACGGTGCCGATGGCGGTGTTGAGGTCGACGCGGGTGAGCACCACCTTGGCCACGAAGCCGTCACGGACGATGTTGAGCTCCATCTTCTCGGTGAGGCGGTCGTTGCTGCCGGCGTTGATGGTGACGAGGGTGGTGCCGGTGGCGTCGTCCTTGGTGACGTTGGTGATGCGCCCGCGGAAGGTGGCGGGGGCCTTCTTGAGGCCGGAGGCGTCGGTGAGCCCGCCGCTCTTGGAGCGGTCGAGGTCCTGACGGGCCGAGACGAGTTGCTCCTGGAGGGCCCGGCTGGTCTCCTGGGCCACTTCCAACTGCCCGGCGAGGTCGTTGATGCGGTCGCCCAGCTCGATCTCCTTGCGGGCGTAGTTGAGCTGCTTCTGGCGGAGTTCCTCGAGTTCCTTCGCGCGGGCCTCGTCGAGCTTGGCGTGCGCCTCGGACAGGGCGATGAACTGGTCGATGCGGGCCTGGTACGAGGCGCCGTCGAGTTCGAGGCGCTTCTTGTCGGAGAGGAGCTGGGCGTTCTCGCCCTGGAGCTGCGCGATCGACTGGCGGATGCTCGCGATGGTGGCGGCATGCTCGTCGATCTTCTTGGTCAGGCTGTCGCGCTCGGCGGCGGCCTGGGCCGTGACCTCGCCCGCCGTGGCTTTCGCCGCCTCGGCGGTCTTGCGCTCGTTGTCCACCGCGTCGCGCAGACGCTGGGCGTTGCTCGAGTACGCGATGCTCAGCCCGCTCAGCAGGATCGCCAGAACCGCGGCCATGATCACCAGGAACTTGGTCAGAATATGCACGGCGAACTCCGAAAAAGTGGTCAACAGCGGCGCGGGCACAAAGGCGGCCCACCCCCGCCGACGTCCTCAGCGCGGGGAAAGACGATTCGCGGACTCCCCGCCTCCGGTTGCCCCCGCCCCGAAAGGGGACACGGGAGAGGCACACAAGACGGGGTGAAGGTTGTACCCCGGCGGGCCTACTGGGGTCAAACGGGGGATTGTGGGGGTCGGGGGTCGGGGTCTGGGGTTCGGGGTGGCGACGTGTGGGGTGTGACGCGCTGGCGGCGTTGGGGTTCGGGGTTCAGGGTGAAGGGTGGAGTGGCCTTACGCCTTGACCACCCTCGCCGCCCCCGGCGTGTTGCCCACCCCCGCCCGGCCCATGGCGTTGCGGGTATCGACCACCAGCCTGGCGTGCCGGGACACGAACGCCCAGTCGTACCAGCGGTGGTCGGTCGAAATCAGCACCAGGTCGGCACCGCGTAGGGTGTCCGCCGACCAAGTGGCGGATTCCATCTGCAGGTCGTGCCGACGCCCGCGCCAGGTGCGGGGAACGTGCGGGTCGTGGTACGACACCTCGGCCCCGGCCTCGCGGAGCAGCTCGATCAGCTCGAACGAGGGGCTTTCGCGGACATCCGCGATATCGGGCTTGTAGGCCAGACCCAGCACCAGCACCCTGGCCCCCTTGAGCGCTTGGGGCCGGCCTGCGTCCGATAACGCCTTCTCGCACCGCCCGACCACGAATCCCGGCATCCGCTGGTTCACCAGACCGGCGAGTTCGATGAAGTCCGCCCTGGCCCCGACCTGACGGGCCTTCCAGGAGAGGTAGAACGGGTCGACCGGCACGCAGTGCCCGCCGAAGCCGGGGCCTGGGTTGAAACGGTGGAAGCCGAAGGGCTTGGTGGCGGAGGCGTCGAGGACTTCCCAGATGTCGAGGCCCATGGCGTCGAGGGCGATCTTGAGTTCGTTCACCAGCGCGATGTTCACGGCCCGGTAGATGTTCTCGACCACCTTCGCCGCCTCGGCCACCTCCGCCGACGACACGGGCACCACGGTCTTCACCACGCGCTCGTAGAAGAGCCGGGCAAGCACCCCCGCCTCGGGCGTGACGCCGCCGACGAGTTTGGGGATGGTTCGAGTGGAGAACGATGGATTGCCGGGGTCCTCGCGCTCGGGGCTGAAGGCGGCGAAGAGGCGGATCGGGAGTGGGGAGTCGGGAGTGGGGAGTCGGGGGGAGGAACCCATCGCGGCCTCACGCTTGCCCGGTGCCTCCTGCCTCGTGCCTTCCCCCAGCAGGATCGGCAGCACCACGTCGCGCGTGGTGCCGGGGTAGGTGGTGGATTCGAGGATCACCAGGCGGGGACGCGCCGGGTCACGGGCTACGGCGTGGTCGTGGATGTCACCCGCCGCACGCTCCACGGCTCCCAGATCGGGCTGGTGGTGCTCGTCGATTGGGGTGGGGACGCAGATGATGATGATGTCCGCCGCTGCGAGGTCGGCGGGGTCGGCGGTGAAGCGCACGCGCCCGCTCGCCGCGAGGTCGGTCGTGAGCGATTCGCCCAGGTGCGGCAGGTAGGTGCCGCCCTTTCGGAGTGTTTCGATCTTGTTGGCGTCGTGGTCGAGGCCGATGGCGGGGAAGCCGCCCGGGCTTTGGGGGCCGCCGTCCGCGTGGCGCGCTGCCACGGCGTGCAGCAGTGGGAGGCCGACGTAGCCCAGCCCCATGACCGCCACCACCGCCTCGCGCGACTCGATCTTTCGGCGGAGGGACTCGAACGCGGGATCACTCGTCACGGCGTGCGTCACGGCTTCGGCTCACTGGGAGCGGGCTCGCACACCGCTTCGGAACTGCCCGCCACGGTCATCGTCTGGCGCGTGGACTCCACCGTCACCCCAAGCACACGGATCTTCTCCTCGAATGACTCACTCACGAGTTCACCCGTGCCCTCCGGCGGCGGCGGGGCGAACAGCCGCGTGGTGAATCGCTCGGACTTCGCCGCGGAGAGATCGAGCACGAGCCGCGTGGTGTACTGACGAAGCCGCTGGGTGCCGCCCTCGGGCGCACCCGGATCGACCTCGCCGTCGAACCGGGCCTCCAGCGTGTAATCGCCCTTCTCCTTGACCTTCTTGGGGTTCTTGAGTTCGTACACCACCACTTTGCCGTCCTGCCTGACCACCGCCCCGGCGTTGATCCGTGCGGGCATCACGAGCACCGGCGGATCGAACACGGTGATCACCGAGCGGTCGCGCTGTGTCACCCGCGACATGACCAGGTCGCCGTCGGCTTCGACGACCATCTCGCGCTCGCTGCGAGGCGTCGGCTCGCCCTCCAGCGTCCATGTCAGCGTGAACATCGCCCTCGGCCCGAGGTCCGCGCCGTCGCCTTCAGTCCGCAAGGTGTTCCTGGGCACCACATGCCACGACTTCCCGGCATCCTTGCCCTGCGTGATCTTCATCCACGCCTCGCGCGGCCCCCCCTCGCCCAGCCACAACACCAGCCCCTCCGACGCCACCAGGTCCGCGGCGGACGGGTTCACCACCGTGGGCGGGGTCGGGGTGCGCGGCGAACCGGCGCAGCCGGCCACCGACATCGCCGCCGCCACGCCGAGAACCATGAATGAGTGGTGTCCCATCGCCTGAGAATAGCCACGCCGCCCATCGTGCCGCCTCAACCGCCGAACGTCGGGGTTGTGAGCGCCGCATTCACCCTTCTCTATACTGGCCCCATGCAACCACGGGAGCATCACCGCCGCCACGCCGCCCGAGCCGCCCTGCTTGCCGGGGCCGCGATGGCGGTGCTCACGGCATCGGCGTGCCAGTCCCGGGGCAAGCAGGCGCGCGAGAGCACGAGCATCATGCAGATCTTCGCGCCCCCCACGCCGCAGGAGGCCGCGCGGATGGCGGTCGATCCCTTCGACGCCGACAAACGTGCCCGCGGCACGCTGCTGCTGGCCAACGCGCCGTGGGGCGGCGAGGACGTGTACGTCCGCCTGTACCGCGAACAGATCAAGGACAAGGACTCGCTCGTCCGCGCCGTCTCGGTGCGGGCGCTGGCGCTCCACGGCTCGCCCGACGACGTCCCCGCCATCGTCGATCTCATCGACGAGGACCAGCGCTACCTCCGCTGGGAGTGCGCCCGCGCCCTGCAGCGCCTCCACAACCCCGTGGCCATCGACGCGCTGAAGGACCGCCTCAGCGTCAAGAAAGAACCCGAGCCCAGCGTCCGCGAGGCCGCGGCGTCCGCGCTGGCGCAGTACCCCGACCAGCGATCCTTCGATGCCCTTGTCGCCGCGCTGGACGACCGCGATCTCGCGGTGGCCACGGCGGCGCAGCGGTCGCTCTCGATCCTGACCGGGCGCGACCTGGGCAACGAGGTGCGCCCGTGGGTGGCGTGGTCGAAGCAGGAATCGAACCTCTTCGCCGGGCGCAAGCCGTACGAGTACCCGATCTTCTACCGCGACCCGGACTGGCTGGAGTACATCATCCCGTTCCTGCAGCCGCCGAACGAGAAGCCCGGGACGCCGGTGGGGTTGCCGCAGGCGAGTGGGTGAGGGGGGACGGCGGAAGGGATCGAGGCACGAAGGCACGCAGGCACCAAGTGGTGATGTGAAGGGTTGCGCGAGACTCCATCGCCTCTCGGGCTTGCGCCTTGGTGCATTGCTCACTCAAAGCTCTTCTTCCTCCGTGCCTCCGTGCCTCAATGCCTTCCCCCTCCGTGCCTTCCCAATAACCGCCGCGGACCTCAACCCACCCCCGCATCGCGCCGATGACAGTCGGAATGCGCGCTCTCCGACGTTCATCCTCGGGCACCGTCTCGCTCGAACTACGTGTGAACCCGCCCGTGCCCGCCGCAGGCGAGGCGCTGGTACGGGTTACCCGCGTGGCGATCAGCCGCGAGGACCTTGACGAAGCCAAGCGTGAGCCCGCGGCCGGCGGGGCACTGCCCGCCGTTATCCTCGGCTCGCAGTTCGTCGGCCTCGTGGAGAAGGTCGCCCCCGTGCTGAGCGGCACCACCGCGGGCTGGGAACCACGCCGCATCGTCGGCAAGCTCGTCGCGATCAACCCCGACATCGCCTGCGGCAAGTGCGACCTGTGCCAGCGCGGGCTTGCTTCCCACTGCCGGGCCCGCATCACCCTCGGCACGCACCGCGACGGCGGGCTGGCCGACCTCGTGTGCGTCCCGCTCTCGAACCTCCACGTGGTGCCCGAACACGTGGACGACGACCGAGCCGTCTTCGCCGCGGGCGTCGCCGCGGCGGCACACACCGCGATGCAGCTCCGCGTCGAGGGTCGCCCCTACATCACCATCCTGGGCGACGGCCCCGTCGGCCTGCTCACCGCGCAGGTGCTCTCGCGCCTGAACGCGAGCGTCCGCGTGCTGGGCAAGCACGAGCACAAGCTCGAGTTGTGCGCCAAGTGGGGCGTGAAACACCGCCTTGTCGCCGAGGCGGGCCGGCGCGCCGACCAGGACATCGTCATCGACTGCACCGGGACGCGCGAAGGGCTGGAGGCCGCGCTGCGGATGGTGCGCCCCCGCGGCAAGGTCCTCGTGAAGGCCGTGCCGTCCAACGCGGTCGATATCGCCCCGGTGGTGGCGGGGGAGATCGAACTCCTGGGCAGCCGCGGCGGCAGCATCCCCGAGGCGCTCTCGCTCATCGCCCGCGAGCAGGTGGACGTGGTCAGCCTGATCTCGAAGCGGTACAAGCTCGACGGCGGCGTTGAAGCAATGCGCGCCGCGGCCTCGCCCGAGACGCTCCGCGTGCTCGTTGAGCCGTGAGGAAGTTGTCGAGTGGTCGAGTACCGCGGCCCCAGACTCCGTGCCACGGGCTTCTCGCGTCCTCGCGAGATGCCCGTGGCACGTCAGCATCGCGAACAAAGTTCTCCGCAACTTGACCACTTGACCACTCGACCACTTCACCTACCCTCCCCCCATGCCAGGCGCGGCCAGCGGCGTCATCTCCCACACCCTCTTTGACGCCTCGCGCCACGCGCCGGTCGAAGTCGCGCCGCGCCCCGGACTTGCGTTGCCTCGCCATCTCGTGGTGCTCGCGTCGTCGTCATCGGGCAACTGCTCGGCGCTGATCCACGGCGAGGGCGGCACACGGCGCGTGACGCTCATCGACGCCGGGCTTTCGCCGCGGCGCACCAACCGCCTGCTGGCGCAGCTCGGGCTCAGCCTCGACCACGTGGACGACATCCTCTTCACCCATCTTGATACGGATCACTGCCACGCGGGCTGGCCCGCCGCGCTGCCCCGGCACGCGACGCTGCACCTGCACCAGCGCCACGTGAAGCGCGGCACGCGGATGAACCTGCTGGTCCGCCGCACCGAGGTCTTCGTCGGCGCCTTCACACTGCCCGCCGGTGTGCGCATCGAGCCCGTGCTGCTCGCGCACGACGACCTTGGGGCCGCGGCGTTCCGCATGGAGTTCGATTCGGAACAGCAGGGCACGCCGGTGCGCCGGACCCTCGGCTACGCCACCGACCTCGGTCACGTGCCGGCGGGGCTGATCGAACTCTTCAAGGGCGTCGACACGCTCGCGATCGAGAGCAATTACTGCCCTGTGATGCAGGAGAACTCCGACCGCCCCGAGTTCCTCAAGCGCCGCATCATGGACGGGGCGGGGCACCTCTCGAACCACCAGTCCGCCGCGGCGGTGCGGGCGATCGCGCCCCGCGAGCACGTGGTCCTGCTCCACCTCTCGCGCCAGTGCAACACACCCGAACTCGCGGCGTCGGGTCACGCGGGCGCGCCGTACGCGCTGACGATCGCGCACCACGAGAACCCGACGGGCTTGGTGAAAGTGGCGTGAGCGTCTCCGGTGGTTCCGCCCGCTTCTACGATTGCCCGTGGACCCCGAGGAGCAACCCGAGGATGTCGAACTGAACGCCGGGGCGCGCTTGCCCCGCGCGCCGGATGATGACACCGAGCCGCGCGAGCAGCGTCTTTCACGCCTCCTCACCCAGGCCCGCGCCCTCCCCGCCGTGCCGGGGGTGTACCTCATGAAGTCCGTCGACGGCGTGGTGATCTACGTGGGCAAGGCGGCCCGCCTGCCCGACCGCGTCTCGTCTTACTTCGTGCCCTCGGCCAACCTGGGGTTCAAGAAGCAGCCGATGCTCGACTATGTCGTCGCCTTCGACACCATCGAGTGCGAGAGCGAGTGGGAAGCGCTGCTCACCGAGAACCGGCTGATCAAGGACCTGCGTCCGCGGTTCAATGTCCGCCTGACCGACGACAAGTCGTTCCCGTATCTCGCCGTGACGCAGCGCGAGCCGTCACCCCGCGTTTTCGTCACGCGGAACCCCGGCGCGGCGGAGTTGAAAGGGGCGAAGGTGTTCGGGCCGTTCACGAACGCGGGCGCGCTGCGAGAGGCGGTGCAGGTGCTGCAGCGCGTCTTCAAGTTCCGCACGTGCAAGATCGACATCGTCCCCGGCGCGGAGGAGAACAAGCGGTTCCGCCCGTGCCTTTTGCACTCGATCGGTCGGTGCACAGCCCCGTGCGCCGACCGCATCAGCCCCGAGGCGTACCGCGCCGATGTCGACCGCTTCATCCGCTTCCTGGGCACCAAGCGCTCGGCGATGCTCCGCGAGATGAACACCGAGATGCAGGCGGCCTCGGCGGAACTGAACTTCGAAAAGGCCGCGATCCTCCGCGACCAGATCCGCGCCGTCGAACGCCTCGACCAGCGCGCCAGCAAGAAGGACGGCTGGCAGCCGCAGACCGAGAACCCCTTCGTCACCGATCCCAAGAAGGGCACGCGGGCGCTCGCCAAAGTCCTGGGCCTCGAGTCCGGTGTCCGCTGCATCGAGGCCTTCGACATCGCCCACCTGATGGGCGGCGAGACGGTCGCGAGCAAGGTCTGCTTCGTCGACGGCCGCCCCCTGAAGAACGAGTACCGCCGCTTCCGCATCAAGGGTTCGTCTTACCGCGAGGACGAGGGGCCCCAGCCGTACAAGAACCAGAACGACGACTACTCGAGCATCCGCGAGGTGATCTCACGAAGGTACCGCGACGCCGGCGCGGGACACGAGCTCTACCCCGACGTGATCCTCATCGACGGCGGGCTGGGCCAGTTGCACGCCGCGCTCGAAGCCTTCGACACCCTGGGCGTCCTTCCGCCCATGGTCATCAGCCTGGCGAAGAAGGAAGAGTTGATCTATGTACAGCGGCGCAGCGAGCCGATCCGCCTGGGACGCGAGAACGCCGCTCTGAGGCTGTGCCAGGCCATCCGCGATGAGGCCCACCGCTTCGCCCAGGCCTACCACCATGTACTGCGGCGGAAGAAGACAATGGGGGAGGAGTGAAAGCAGCAAAGCAGCAAAGCTCAAAGCAGCAAATTCGGATGGCCCTGCCGGGAGCTGGTTGATTCTTCGACACACGCCACATTCAATGAGATGTCAGGTTGCGCCCAAACAGACTCCGCGATGGCCATCCCACGCTTTCGTCACCTGTTCACCCGGCCGCGCCCAGCATCCCCTCCGAATCTGCTGCTTTGCTGCTTTGAGCTTTGCTGCTTTCCCCCGCAGGGGGCCTACTCCCCGCCCTCTTTCAACTTCTTCGCCTTATGGTGCGCCTTCGGCGTCACGTGGAACGTCGCCAGACACCGCCCCCACCCGCTTCTCCCGCCCGCCATGCGGCAGTTCCCCCGCCCCCGGCAGCTTCACACCCGCCACGGTCTGCTGCTGCACGATATCGAGCTGGATGTCGATGTTGAACTCGCCGCCACCTGAGATCAGCGCCTGGATGTCCTGCTTGGGGGTCACGCGATAGATGGCGGGGCCGAAGCAGGGGCGGAGGAAGCGGTAGGTGAGTTCCTTGCACACCACGGTGTAGTCCTTGCCCACCGCCGCGAAGACGTACATCCCGCCGGCAATCTCCGAGTTCCCCAGCAGCGCCGCGCCCGCCATCGCGTTGTACCAGTTCTTGTTGAAGCGCCGGAAAGGCAACACCGCCGTGAACGTGTTCCCGTCTAGCCGCTTCATCTGAATCCCCGACCGGAACGCGTACGGCAGCCAGATCATCGAGCACACGCGGTGCCAGAAGTTGTTCCGCGTCGAGAGTTTGGAGATCGACGCCTCCACGCGCTCCATCAGCGTCAGGCGGCCCCGAGGGACCACGGCGGGAGCACCGACCGCTTCAGCCGGCGCCACGGCCAGTCCGCCCTCCAACGTCGAGCACGCGGCCGATGACGCTGCGGGCGCGGCGGCGGGGACGGAAGACTCGGCTTGGACGGTGCTCGTGCTCACAGGGCATCAATCATACGTCCCGGACCAACCGGCCAGAATCCGCCCTGTGGCCCGATCACCGGGGTCTGCGCACGCACCCAAACTTCACGCCGGGTCCAGCGCGTACCCGCCTTTCCCGTCCCGCCGCACCGTGAACACCGGGTGCCCGTGCTCGTGGTCGAGCACCAGCACCCAACCCTCGTCCGCCGCGCGTTCCAGCAGGGCGATCCGTTGCATCATGCTCGTGTAACTCTCGACGTCGTACGCCATGTTCGTCGTCGGCCTCGCGTGCAGCGCCGTCGGCATCACGTCGGGCACAAACACCATCGTCCGCCCGTCGGTCGCGGTGAACCGCACCCCCTGCTGGCCCCACGTGTGGCCCGGGATGGGCCACACCGTGATCCCCGGCAGCACCTCGCGCTCTCCCTCCACCAGCACGACGCACTCGGCCACCTCGGGCGTCAGGTGGTTCCGCAGGTACGTCTTGTGCATCGTCGACTTGTTCGCCAGCGCATCCTCCCACTCGCGCTTCTGCGAGATCACCTTCGCGCTCGGGAACACCAGCACCGGCGCATCGTCCGGACCGGCGGTGGGGGAGGCCCGCCTCGTCAGCCCCCCGGCGTGGTCAAAGTGCAGGTGCGTGCAGATCACGTGCGACACGTCTTTCGGGTCGCACCCCGCCTCGTGCAGCGCATCGTGGACCGCGCGCTCCTCCTGGCGGTACAGCGCCCGCTCCTTCACCGGGAACTTGTCGCCGATGCCCACCTCGATCACCACCAGCTGCTTCGGGCCCGGCCCGTGAGATTCCAGCAGCAGGCAGTTGCACTGCAGCGGGATGCGGTGGTTCTCATCGATCGCCCCGGGCCCCGAAGATGGGAACCACTTCATCCAAACCGGACGCGGGATGATCCCGAACATCGCGCCGCCATCGAGCCAGAACTCGCCGGCTCGGAGCACCCGCCACGACCAGCGGCGATCAGCGTTCACCGATAACGCGCGGGGATCGCGGAGAGAATCGTTGGATGCAGATTGGTGTGTCATGTGGATGAGAGCCCTTCGCGTGGTCCCCCAGCGTACCGCAATCCGCTTTCTGCCCGCCGCCGAGCCCACGGCCCGCCGTGTTTGCCATGTGCGATTTGCCCCGTGCCATTTCCCCTCTTCCCCTCCCCCGTCGCGCCCTCCGCGCCTCCGCGGTGAATAATCCCCCCAATGGCCACGCAGCGCTGGGTCTCACCCGCCGTCAAAACCCCCGAGGAGGAGCAGTTCACCAACGCGCTCCGCCCCGCGCGGCTCGCCGAGTACGTCGGCCAGTCCGCCATGGTCGAGCGCCTCCGCATCAGCATCGAGGCCGCCCGCGCCCGC
>CAYZFW010000003.1:15616-21829 GCA_964477615.1 uncultured Phycisphaeraceae bacterium
CGAAGCCCTCGAACACCTCCTTCTCCACGGCCCGCCCGGCCTGGGCAAAACCACCCTCGCCCACGTCATCGCCGCCGAGATGGGTTCCGCCGTCCACGTCACCAGCGGCCCGGCGCTTACAAAGGGCAGCGAACTCGTCGGCCTGCTGCAGCGCCTCAAACCCCGTGACGTCCTGTTCATCGACGAGATCCACCGCCTCCCGATCGCCGTGGAAGAGTTCATCTACCCCGCGATGGAGGACGGCCGGATCGACATCGCCATCGATCAGGGCATGAACGCCCGGACGGTTTCGATCGCGCTCAAGCCCTTCACGCTCATCGGCGCGACCACCCGCGCCGGCCTGCTCAGCGCCCCGCTGCGCAGCCGCTTCGGCCTGACGCACCACCTCGAGTACTACCCGCCGCAGGACCTCCTGAAGATCCTCGTCCGCAGCGCCGGCCTGCTCTCGATGCCCGCCGCCGAGAGCGCACTCGACGCCATCGCCACCCGGAGCCGCGGCACGCCGCGCATCGCCAACCGCCTCCTCCGCCGCGTCCGCGACTACGCCCAGGTCCGCGCCAACGGCAGCGCCAGCGGCCGCACCGTCGACGAGGCGCTCTCGCTCGAAGGCGTCGATGCCCTGGGCCTCGACGAACTCGACCGCAAGTACCTCACCGCCATCGTGAAAACGTACAAGGGCGGCCCTGTCGGCCTCGAAGCGGTGGCCGCGACGATGGGCGAAGACCCCGGCACGCTGGAGGACGTGGTCGAGCCCTACCTGCTGCAGATCGGTTTCCTGGCCCGCACCCGCCGCGGCCGCCAACTCACGGCGGACGCCGCGACGTATTTGGGCGTCAGCGTGCCCAACGTGGCGGCGGTGGGGGGGTTGTTCGAGGAGTGAAGTGCCACGGGCTTGGCGTCTTCGCCATGCCCGTGCGCGAGCGATCGTGGCGAGATCGACACGGGGATCGCCGAAGACGGCGAAGCCCGTGGCACGAATCTGTGCTCTGTGCTTTGTGTTCCGTGCTTTCGCGAGTCCTACCTCACCTCCACGCCCCCCTTCACCACCACCCGAACCCGCTCCAGCACCGTCACATCCCCCATCGGGTCCTTGTCCACCGCGATCAGGTCCGCCAGTTTCCCTGCTTCCAGCGTCCCGATCTTCTCCGACATCCCCAGCAGCTCCGCCGCGTTCACCGTCGCCGCGATGATCGCCTCCTGCGCCGTCATCCCAGCCTCCACCATCAACGAAAACTCCTGCGCGTTCAGCCCGTGCTTGAACACCCCCGCGTCAGTCCCGAACGCGATCTTCACCCCCGCGGCGTGGCTCTTCTTCACCGCCTCCTTGATCCTCGGCCCAACCGCCAGCGCCTTGGGCACCACCATGCTCGGGTAGTACCCCGGCTCCATCGCGTTCTGCGCCACCGCCGCGCCCGCCAGCATCGTCGGCACGTGGAAGGCACCGGTCTGCTTGAACAGCCGGATGGACTCGTCATCCAGATACGTCCCGTGGTCGATGGAATCAACGCCCGCCCGCAGCGCCGCGTTGATCCCGTCGGTGCCGTGCGCATGGGCCGCGGCCTTGCGCCCCAGGGAGTGCGCCGTCTCGATGATCGCCTTGAGCTCCGCGTCCGTGAAGTGCTGTCCCGTGCCCGTGGCGACCGGGCTGAGCACGCCGCCGGTGGCGGTGAGTTTGATCACATCCGCCCCGAGTTTGACCTGCTGGCGCACCGCCTTCACGCACGCGTCCGGCCCGTCGCCAAGCCCACTGAGCTTTTCCTCCTGCACCGGCACATCGATCCGCCGCCCCGTCGTGGGGTCGCCGTGACCGCCGGTGATCGAAACCGACCGCCCCGAGGCGACGATCCGCGGCCCCTGCGCAATCCCCTGATTAATCGCGTCCCGCAGCGCGAAGATCACTGTCGGCTCCGCGCCCAGATCGCGCACGGTCGTGAAGCCCGCGTTCAGTGTCGTCCACGCGTTGGCCGCGGCCCGCAGCGTCGTGAACTCATCCGTGTCGGTGAACGCCCGCATCCGTGATTCGCGGTTGATCTCCATCGCGAGGTGGACGTGGCAATCGATCAGCCCCGGCAGCACCCACTTGTCCCGCAGGTCGATCTCGGTGACCGTGGTCCCCTCCACCGCCGTAGGCGCACGAGCGTCCAACCCATCGATGATCTCCTCGATCAAGCCGTCCCGCGCGATGATCGTCACCTTCTCCCGCGCTGGCTGCCGTGCGTCCGCGATGAGGTGCCCGCACCGCACCACCGTGTACGACGTCGTGAATGTCCGCCTCACGAACATCATCGAGTGCCGCCGCGCAATCTCGTCGGGGTCCTCGGGCAGCGTTCGCGCCACCGGAGCGTCAGGCTTGGCTTCCTGCCCCCACGCGGCACGCTCACCCAGCCCAACACCCGCCCCCGCCGCCACCGCCATCCCAACCACCCCGCACAAGAGATTCATCGCGCAGCGCATCATCATGCTCGGCTCCTTGTCGCAACAGCCTACCGCGCAGCAAGCACCGCGCCCGTGCCTGCCCCAGCGCCACGCACGTCACCCCATCATCAAGCACGCACGATGGCACCATCTCGGACGCCGGGCCATCGCCTTCCGAGGCGATGGGCCGGGTCGATCACGCAATACCGCGGCGAATCCAAGACCCCTCCGTGCCACCGAAGTCGATCTGTCCGCAGATCGACTTCGGTGCTCTGAAACCCCGCCCGCGCTTCTCCGCGCCCTCCGCGTCTCCGCGGTGAACCCGCACCCCCCCCGGGGGGGGGGCGAAAGCGGCCCTCACCGGATCGCCTGCTCCATGCGCCGCTTCTCCGCCGCGGTGCCGCCTTCCACCGGGATCGACCCCAGCAGCGCCTCGATGATGTCGTCGCTCGTCACGCCGTCCGCCTCGGCGTTGAAGTTCGTGATCAGCCTGTGCCGCAACACGGGCTTGGCCACGCTCTTCACATGCTCGGGCGTCACATGGAACGACCCCTCGAGCACCGCCCGCGCCTTCGCCGCGAGAATCAGGTACTGGCCGGCCCGAGGCCCAGCGCCCCACGCCAGATAGTCCTTCACGATCTTCGGCGTCACCACCCCGTCATCCGCGCTCTCCGCACCGCCCGCCCGATCCCCCACGCGCGTCACACGCACCAGCCGCAGCGCGTAGCGGATCACGTGATCCGCCACCGGCGCTTCGCGCACCAGGTCCTGCACCCGCGACACGTCCGCCGCCGACAACACCGGCGACGGCCGCGCCTCGGCACCGCCCGTGGTCCGCTTGATGATCTCGACCTCCTCCGCCTCGGTGGGGTACCCGATCTTGATGTTGAACATGAACCGGTCGAGCTGCGCCTCGGGCAACGGGTACGTCCCCTCCTGCTCGATCGGATTCTGCGTCGCCAGCACAAAGAACGGGTGCGGCAGCTTGTGCTGCACACCCGCCACCGTCACCTGGTGCTCCTGCATGGCTTCAAGGAGTGCCGCCTGCGTCTTCGGCGGCGTGCGGTTGATCTCGTCCGCCAGGATCACGTTCGCGAACACCGGCCCCTTCACAAACCGCATCTCACGGGCCCCCGTCGACTTGTCCTCCTCGATCACCTCCGTCCCCGTGATGTCCGATGGCATCAAATCCGGCGTGAACTGCACCCGCGAGAACGACAGCGAGATCGACCGCGCAATCGTCGAGATCAAAAGCGTCTTGGCCAGCCCCGGCACCCCAACCACCAGCGCATGCCCCTTGCAGAACATGCTCATCAGCAGCTGCTCCACCACCGCGTCCTGACCCACCACCACCTTGGCGATCTCGTTCTTGAGCTTCGCAAACGCGGCGTTCACCTCCGCCACCGCCTGCTCGGGCTCGGTGGCGCGGAGAGTCTGAGACTGGGCAAGAGGGTCGGGCATGGGGGCTCCGTAAGTCAACCGGGATTCGTCCGTCCGCTGTCAGGCCATCGTAGCGCCTGCCGCCGCGAACCCACCGGAACACCCCCACTATCGGCTCGGCGCGTCGGAGTTGCACCCGGAATCAACCGAAACCAAAGGACACCCCATACGCCCGGCAACCCGCTCGCGGCCACGGACAACATCAGTCGTGGAGGGAACCGAACCACACCACACGCCGGTATGGTCAATCGGATGCCCTCTCGCCACCTCCGCCCCGGCTCCGCACTCGCACCTGTCGTGCGGCTCATGCTGTCGCTCTCTGTGCTCGGGCTCCTCAGTCCCATCGCAGGAGCCGACGGCAAAGGGTTCGTCCGCGCTGTTCAGAACGTACCAACACCCGATCAGCGGGTGGCCATCATCTTCGACGGCACCCAGCAAACCCTGGTCGTCGACACCACGCTCGCAACCAACGAAACGGAAGCTGCCTGGATCGTCCCCGTGCCAACCGAGCCGACCATCAAGGCGGTGAGCGAAGGGTTCTTTCCGGTACTCGATATCGCCTTCGGTCCCAGGGTTGTATCGCGCTGGACCGCGTGGCTCGCCGCGATCCCTGCGCTCGTGGTCCTCTTGCTTCTCGCCGACAAGATCCGCCCCCCCTGGCTCCGGGCGATCGTGGTGGTGCCAACAGTGCTGCTTGCGCTCGCCATGTGCCTGCTGCCGTCGTTGGGTCGCGCCTCGAGCCGCCCGATCCCACTCCCCGGAGTCACGGTGCTGGCCCAGGAGCGCGTGGGCGTGTTCGATACCGCCGTGATCCGCGGCGACACGGGCGAGGCCGCAGCAAAGTGGCTCGAAGCCAACGGTTTCCACATCCCAAGCGCCGTCCGCCCCGCGCTCGACGCCTATGCCAAAGACGGATGGTGTTTCGCTGTCGCCCGCGTGGGTGCTGCAAATGACAGCGCCAGAGAGCCAGAGGCACTGCGCCCACATCCCCTGGCCTTTCGTTTCAAGACGGACCGCGCCGTCTACCCGCTGCGTCTCACCGCCGTCCAGTCCGAACCGTGCCGTGTGAAGCTCTGGGTTTTCGCACAGCAGCAGGCCCGCATCGACGGCCTCCGCCAGAAACTCGTCGCACGCGTCCCCGGCCCGCTCGAGGAGTATCAGCAGACAAGCACGCCGACCCGTCGCGCTCGTCACTCCGGCGTCAACGAGCTCATCGCCGGCCAGACCGTCGTCACCGTCCTCGAAGGCGAGCTCTCACCGGGGCAGATGAGCCGCGACGCATGGTTGACATGGAGTCCCCTCGGCAACGGCAGAGAATGGGAGGTCTACGAACGCCGCACCGCGCTCATCCGCGCCATCGATGTTGGTCTGGTGGTGCTGTTCATCGGCCTGGCGTTTCTCCTCGCGCCCGCCGGGAGACTCCGCGCCTCGTGGGCTCGCATCGGCAAGGTTCTCGCCGCTTTGAGCATCGGGGTCGCGATGTGGTTGCACTTCGGCGTCGAGCGGGTCGATGTACGCAACGTCCGCTACCACAAGCGGTGGGACCGCATGATCTCGATGGCCATGTCCGAAGCCGTGAAAGCCGCGGGCCAAGACGCGGATTGCCCGACCCTGCTCGCCAAAGCACAAAGAGCCGTTCAGCGCGACATCGACGAATACTGGCCCGAACAGGAGCGCCGATCACCCGATGATCGACCATCCCTCGGCGACGGCCCAAACCAATACCAACTCTTCTGCGACAACGGCAAACTCACCGCCCGCTACGTCAACCCGCTGGGCTGGGAAGAGGATATTCAACCGGATTGACCGCGAGCCCACTCCTTCACGCCACCGTCACACCCTTATCCAAATACACATCCTGCACCGCATTCAGCAGCGCCACGCCGTCCTTCAGCGGCTTCTGGAACGCCTTGCGGCCCGAGATCAGGCCCATCCCGCCGGCGCGCTTGTTGATCACCGCCGTCACGATGGCTTCGTGCATGTCCGAGGCGCCCTTGCTCTCGCCGCCGGAGTTAATCAGCGGCACGCGCCCCATGAACCCGTTGGCCAACTGGTACCGGCACAGGTCGATCGGGTGACCGCCGTTGCCATTCTCGTCGCTGCCACAGAGCTGCGTGTACACCCGCTTGTCCCACTTGCCGTAGCTCGACCCGCCCGAGTTCAGCGCGGCGTACCCGCCGTTGTTCGTCGGCAACTTCTGCTTGATAATGTCCGCCTTGATCGTCGCGCCCAGGTGGTCCGCCTGGCCCGACAGGTCCGCGCTGGCGTGGTAGTCCACGCTCTTGCCGTCGGCACCCTTCACCTTGAACGCATTCGACCGCGTGTAGCACCACAGCACCGTCACCATGCCGTAGGAGT
>CAYZFW010000004.1:0-21813 GCA_964477615.1 uncultured Phycisphaeraceae bacterium
CGTAGGTGCCGTAGTAGTTGCCGACGCCGGCGTGGTCGCGTCCGACGATGAAGTGGGTGCAGCCGTAGTTCTTGCGGATGATGGCGTGCAGCACGGCCTCGCGCGGGCCGGCGTAGCGCATCGCGCCGGGCATCACGCTCACCATCGTTGTGCCCGCGTTGAAGTACTTTTTCACGAGCGCATCGATGGACTTCATCCGCACATCGGCAGGGATGTCGCCCTTCTTGGTCTCGCCCACCAGCGGGTGGATGAGCAGACCGTCGCAGATCTCCTGAGCGCACTTGCACACGTACTCGTGGGCGCGGTGGATCGGGTTTCGGGTCTGGAAGGCGACGACGGTCTTCCAGCCGCGCTTCTCGAACTCGGCGCGGGTCTGGGCCGGCGTCAGTCGCAGGTCGGGGAACGCCTCGGGGCCGGTGGGGTCGGGGCAGACGATGACGCTCTCGACCGGCCCGCCCAGGCACACGTCGCCCTCGTCCATCACCTGCTTCACGCCGGGGTGGGCGGGGTCCTCGGTGCGGAAGACGTTGGGGATCTCGAGTTTCTTGTCGTGGGCGTAGACCTCATTGACGGTCATCACCGCCTGAAGCAGGCCGCTGGGGGCGATGAGCGCGACCCGCTCGCCCGCCTTCGGCGCGTCCGCGGCATTCACTGCCAGAACGATCGGAATCGGCCACACGTCGCCCTCGCAGCCCGGGGAGGCCAGTTTCATCTCCTTGCACACCCGCTCGAAATCAGCCTTGCCCATGAAGCCCTGCAGGGGGCTGAAGGCGCCGATCGAAATCATCTCCAGGTCACACGACTGCTTGGCAGACAGCCTGATCTGCTTCAGCTTCGCGGCTTCGGCGCGGAGTGCGTCGGCGTGGGCGCCGGTGCGGAGGCGGTTGACGAGGGTGCCGGAATGGGGGGGGATGAGGCCTTGCATGGGGCGGATGATAGTGGCCCCGCCATGCCCGAGAACCTCGGCCCTAAGGCTTCCGCCAGATGCACAGAATGTGCTTGGTCAGCAGCTCCTCATCGCGGTATGCCTTCAGATCACCGGCGGCGCGTGCCTTGTCCATCTCGGGTCGGAGGTGCTCTTCGGTGATGTACCCGATGGTGCCGCCGGGGAGTTCTTCGCGGAGAATCGTGTGCCACTCGTCGAACGAGATCTTGTTGAGGTAGGCGAGGTTGCGAACATCTCTTTCGTGCTGGGGGCGCAGATGTGGCCAGTAGGCGATCTGATCGTGTTCGCCGCGGATGATGCGGAGGTCGTGGCAGCCGGAGTCCGACGTGTAGAGGTGGAGGTGGGTGAAGATGCACCCGCCCGGCTTGATGACGCGCTTGAAGTTCCGGAAGACGGCCCTGGGATCGGGCAGGTGCTCGAACACGTTGATGGAGTAGGCCAGGTCGAACGAGTTGTCCGGGAAGGGCATGTTGGTGGCGTCGCACTGCTGGAAGCGCAGGCGCTTGTTCACCTCGGGCCCGACGCCGAGCTGCTTCCGCAGTTCCGCCATGAAGCCCGAATCGAGCCCGATCATCTTGCGGACCACCGTCTTGATGACGCGCTTGGGCCCGTTGCGCTTCAGCATTCCCAGGTAGACCGGGATGTCAAACCCTCGGGCGTAGACCTCCAGGTCCGTGGCGAGCACGTTGTTCCGCTTGGCGAAGTACGTCGCCTGCGCGAGCATCTGGCCGCAGCCGATCTCGAGACACTCCAGGCCTTCGAGTTTCTTCCCCGTCGCTTTCTCGTAGTACTCGTCGGCGTACTGGCAGTCCCGGATGAGCTTGCGGGCGTCGTCGGGATAGCGCTGCGAGACGACCTTGGCCGAGCGCGCGAGTTCGCGGAACTCGGCGATCATGCCGCGAAGGCCGCCCGACGCGGTGTAGGACTTGTCGCTTGCGCTGGTGGTCATGCGGGGCTTCCGACTGGGGTGAGTACACGGTCTTTCATCGGCTTGGCCGGGCTGCCGGCGCATACCTTCCACGCCGGCAGGTCCTTGAACACACTCGAACGCGCCCCCACCACGGTCCCGCGTCCGATCCGCACGCCGGGGGCGACGAACACGTCTGCTGCCAGCCACACCTCGTCCTCGATGACGATGCTCGGGCGGATCAGCGGCAGATCGCTCTTGGTGTAGTCGTGCGTCCCGGCGCAGAGGTGGACCATCTGCGAGAGCGAGACGTTGCTCCCGAGTGTCACCTTGCCCAGGCAGTAGACGATGGCCCGGTCGCCGATCGAGGAGTTGTCGCCGATGGTGAGATTCCAAGGCTGCTCGACGAGAACGCTGGGGCGGATGCGGACGTGGTGGCCGATCTTCGCGCCGAAGAGTCGGAGCAGGCCGCGCCGCACGCCGTACCAGTTGTGGAAGGTCCAGCGGAACAACGTCTGCCCGATGAGATTCCAGAGCACACGTCCGATCTTTTCACGCGTGGTGTAGGGGCTGACGGAACGGGCGAGGTCGTCGGCGCGCACGCTCTCCACCGAGGGGTTCGGAGGCGACTGCCCGTTCACCGCCCACCCCCGGCGGTTCCCTGACCTCCCGGTGGCTTCGCCATCGCCGGCCCCTGGGGCTGGATGAGGCCCTTCGTGACCGCCGGCTGAGAAAGGTACGGCGTCTCACGCAGCACCTTCATCTCGCGGTGCTTCGCGATCGACATAAACTCGTACCACGCCAGCAGTCGGCACATCACAAAGCCGGGATACCCGTCGAGGAACCCGCGCTGGAACACCCAAGAGTAGATGAACCGCAGCGTCGGCCTGAACGGCAGCCTGCGCCCGAAGCGTTTCAGCCAGCGGCGGCGCTCAATCGGTCCGCCGAAGAGCGACGGCTTGATTGCGCCCTCGTCCTTCGCCTCCATCGCGAAGGCCTCCCAGGTCGTGTAGCGGTTGTGCTTCTCGACCCAGACGCTGAGGTCCGGGTAGGCGAAGTGCAGGAAGTCGTGCTGGCAGTAGCCCGCTTCGCCGGTGGAGAGCACCACGTGCTCGTGGACCTCGTTGTCGCCCGAGCCGGTGTCGCCCAGGGTGCCGATGCGTTCGTAGCGCCCGACGTCGTGCTTGAACAGGCGGACGTTGTACGAGGGGTAGAAGCCGCACCCCTTCAGCCAGCGCCCGATGAACATGAAGCGGCGGTTGAGCCAATAGCCGTCGCCGCAGCCTGCGGAGCCTTCCTTCCAGGGCTTCCATGTGCCGCTGACGACCTGGCGCACCTCCTCCGCGAGCTCCGGCGTCATGTACTCGTCCGCGTCGAGGATCAGCACCCACTTGTTCTTCCACGCCACCGTCTCGAGGGCCCAGTTCTTCTTCTTGGGCCAGCCGCCAGTGGAGTAGTAGAACTGGTACACATCAGCCCCGAGCGCCTGCGCCATCGGGATGGTCTTGTCCACGCTCTGGCTGTCGGCAACGACGATCTCGGTGGCCCACTGCACACGCCTCAGGCACTCGGCGATGTTGCGCTGCTCGTTCTTCACCGGGATCAGGACGCTCACCGGCACGCTGCCCACCGCGGGCCACACGCCGAAGGGCGGGTTCTTGCCGCGTCCGAGTTCCTCGCGCAGCGCGTCCGCGTCGGGGTGGCGAGGTTCGAGCGTGAGCGTCGCGGGCGGCGCCACGTCGGGGCGCGTTGTCGGTCGCACCGGCGTTGCGGACTTCGCGCTCTCGACGGGCGGGATCGCACCGTTCCGTGCCGCGATCTCTGCGGGCTTCTCGTCCGCGCTCACCGTCGCTGCCGCACGCACCGCCGGCGGCGCCTCCACCTTCACCGGTGCGACCACCGGCGTGCGGAACGTTGACTCGTCCGCTTTCACGGGCGCGGGAGCGGTGCTCACCGCGTCGTCGCCGGATACCGTCGAGACCGACCCTTCCTTCTTCGCCAGCCCCACCGCCGGTGGCGTGAGGATCTCGGGGTTCTTGTGCGCGCCCGCCAGCCGCAGTTCGGCCAGCTTCAGCGTGATGAAGTAGTCATACACCGCCAGCAGCAAGCAGAACCGGAACCCCGTCGCGCCGTCCAGGAAGCCCAGACGGAAGATGTACATGTAAAAGAACCGGAACAGGCCCGACAGCGGCAGATACGGCAGCACGTGCAGCTTCAGCCAGCGCCGGAACGCGATGCCGCGCTCAAGGCGGCTGGCCCGCTTCGACGAGACGCGCAGTTGCTCCTTGACGATCTCGCGGGCCTCAAGCGTCGAGTAGCGGTTGTGCTTGGCGATCCAGTGCTCGAGGCCGCGCCGGTCCTCGTGCAGCATGATCTGGTTCAGCCGGCTCGTCTCGCCGTCGACCACCATGTGCTCATGGACCTCGCGGTCCTCGTAGCGGGCCTTGCCGCGTTTGAAGAAGCGGAGGTTGTACGACGGGTAGAACCCGCAGTGACGGATCGGCCGCCCCATGAAGTGCGGCAGGCGGTTGACATAGAACCCGCCCTCGGCCACCTGCGCCGGGTCACGCCGAGCGATCGCCAGCATCTCGTCGCGGAGTTCGGGCGTGATCGATTCGTCCGCGTCGAGGATGAACAGCCACTCCGATTGCCACGGCAGGTTGTCCAGAGCCCAGTTCTTCTGCCGCGCGTACCCAAGCCACGGCTGGACCACGACCTCCGCGCCCATCGCCTTGGCGATCTCGCGCGTTCGGTCGGTTGATTCAGAATCGACCACCCAGATGGTGTCCGCCCAACCCACGACGCTCTTGAGCGCGTGCGGCAGGTTGACCTCTTCGTTGAATGTGGGGATGAGGACGGAGATGTTCGAGCGAACCCGCCCGCTGGCACGCCCGGCGGGGGCCGCCGCCCGCGCTCCCGACGGGGACACGTCGCTGGCGAGTGCTTCGGCGGCGGATTGGGGGGCGTCGGTGCTCAAGCGATTGGAACGCGGGTCGGTGCAGGATGGTTCGGCCGTCGAGAACCGAGGCTGGCGGGGGCCGTGGGCGGGAACGTCCGATATCCCCGCTTAGGAACGGGTCAATCGGTGAGTATATCGGTCAGCCTTCGCGCACCCTGAATGCCAGCGGATGGGCGGCGGCCGGACTTTCCTGGTGCCCGGGGCCCGGTGCCCGGGGCCCGGTGCCCGGTCCCTGATGTCCGATTCACGAAAGCAAGCGGGCGGGCCCGAAGGCCCGCCCGCTGCGGAAGTCACACGTCACTGTGAAACGAATCTTCGAAGCACGGAGTCAATCGAGTCGGGCCGAACGGGAACTCCCGTTCAGGCGCGGCGGCGACGGGCGGCGACCAGACCGGCCACGCCCATGAGGGTGACCGCGCCGGGGGCCGGAGCGACGAGGAACGCCGACTGGATGGTCTTCGTCTCGCCGGGCTGCAGGGAGAAGTCCCACTGGAACGCGCCAGCGTTGTCGCCGGAGGCGGCGGACGCGGTGTTGTTGAGGTTGGTCAGACCACCACCGGTCAGCAAGTTGCGGATGGTGGAGGAACCACCGACCTGGTAGCGGTTGGCGCCGAAGCCCTGGGCCTTGGCGAAGATGCCGGTGGGAACGTCGGTCTGGGTGAACTCAACGGCCGAGGTGTCGTTCACAACGACGGTGTCGGTCGAGAGGCCCTGCACGTCGAAGTCAAGGCCGTTGAACAGCGACCAGCTGGTGGGGCCGGTGTTCGAGGTGGCGGCGGTGAAGGCCATGGTGGCGTTCACGGTGGCGTAGCCGGGGACCGCGCCGTCGGTGAGGACGAGCGTGAGCACCGCGGAGAAGCGGCTCTGGCCGACGGGGCCGGGGCCGTTGTTCGACCAGGTGAAGGTCGCGGTGTTGCCCGAAGCGGCGACAACGGGGGACTCGAGGAACGAGAAGCCGCGGATGCCGGTGGAGCCGGCGCTGAGGGGACGGTACGACCAGTTGTAGTAGAACAGCTGGTCCTGCGTGGTGCCGCCCTCGGGGCGGAAGTCGGCGGTCTGCAGGTTCGAGTCGCCGAAGTTCGGGGTGACCGAGCTGCTGAAGGTGGCGTTGCCGTTGGAAATGCTGAACGCGCCGAAGGCGGTCGACGAAGCGGCTGCGAGGGCCAGGGCGGACAGGGCGAAGGTCTTCATGTCTCTTTTCCTCTTGCTCGAACGAAACACCCGCTGACCGGGCCGGTGCGAACTCGCCTCGGCCCCGATCTCGATGCCGCCCGGAACGCCGTACAGGGCGCGCAGGCTTGACCAGCCGGACCGTGGCCAGCGGGGATGCGGGCGGTCGGCTGCGGCGAATCGGGCCTCACCTAGGAAGCCTTCGAGCGGTAGAAGAGTTGTCGAGGATGACGTGTCTCGATGCCCTCACCGCGTCCGCCGCATTGCCGACGGCGAACGTCAAGAGACTACCAGTATTTGGTCAAACGTCAATGGGGAAGACCCTGATTTCTGCATATTTTTTCGCACAATCTCAGGCGATAATGTGGGCAATCCAATCTCAGTGCTCGCTCAATTCTGATTCATCGCACGAATGCAGAATAAAATGAGGCAATTGCATCAGATTTCCGATTGATACCGTTTTCACTGATTGCTGACATCAGCCGACTGGTTGCCTTCCAGACCACCGCCTGCCCACCTCGCTACTCTGCTTGCAGATGCCCGAAACCGTCTGGATCAACGGCCGCTACCTCGACCGCTCCAACGCCACCGTCTCGGCGTTCGACGCCGGGTTCCAGCACGCCGTGGGGCTATTCGAGACCATGCTTGCGACCCAGGGGCGGGTGTTCCGGCTCGAGCGCCATCTCTCGCGGCTGGCCCGATCCGCCGCAGACTTAGGCCTGACCGACTCCCTCCGCACCAAGCCGCTGGCGGAGATCGTGGACGACGTGGTCCGTCATTCCGAGCTCGCCGAGGGCGACGACCGTGCCCGCATCCGCCTCACGTTGACCGGCGGGGATCTGAACATGCTGCGTGCGGCCGGGCCGTCCGGGCCGTCCGGGCCGTCCGGGGCGTCGGGGGCCAGCGGTGGCCAGTCTCCACCCCTCGACCCCACGCTCATGGTCGTCGTGACCCCGGCGACCGCGTACCCCGACGAGATGTTCACGCGTGGCGTGGGCGTCGTCGTCCCCACGGCGCGGGCGACGCGTCACGACCCCGGTGCGGGGCACAAGACGGTGAACTACTGGTGGCGCTTGCAGGCGCTGCGTCAGGCCGCCGCGGTGGGCATGGGGGAGTGCTTGGTGCTCACCGACACCAACCATATTTGCGGTGGCGCGGTGAGCAACGTCTTCCTCGTGAGGGACGGCGTGCTCCAGACCCCGATCGCGCGCGGCGAGGAGGCTGAGAACACATCGAGCAGCCCGACGCTCCCGGGCGTGACACGCGGAACGGTGATGGAGTACGCCGCGGAGGCGGGGATCGCGGTGGAGCGGCGGGTCCTCGACATCAACCACTTGCTGGGTGCCGACGAGGTGTTCCTGACCAACTCCGGGTGGGGAGTGCTTCCGGTGGTGCGCGTCGAGGGGCATGTCGTTGGTGCGGGCACGCCGGGGCCGGTGACGGCGAAGTGCCGGGCGCTGTGGCTGAAGGCCACGTCCGAGGAAGCGTGAGCAACGCCGAGACTGTGTAAGGATGGAAGAGCAGCCAGCGAAAAACGCGGAAACCACACGCGTCGTTCTCAAAGACGGCCGGCACGCGGTGATCCGCCCCGTGCGCGTCGAAGATGCGGATTCGCTTTGGGCGTGTTCGCGGGCGGTGCTCGCGGCGGGCGAGGGTGTCGTACACGGGCCAGAAGAAGCGCCGGGCTCGCCGAAGGCGTTGGCCGAGGAGTTGGTTGAGTGGACCGACGGCACGCGCAACGGCCCGCGTGGCGCGATGCTGGTGTGCGAGCTCGTTCGTGAGGGCGGCCTTCGCGGCCCCATCGTCGGTGAAGCGACGATCCGGCGGATGTCGCCGTCGCGGCTGCGGCATGTGGCGCGGGTGTCGGTGGAGGTTCACCCGAAGTTCCAGGGCATCGGGGTGGGGCGTGCGCTGATGACCGCGCTGCTGGAATGGGCCAATGGGCCCGAAGGGTCCGGCTTGCGGCGGATCGACCTCGGCGTGTTCGCTACCAATCACAGGGCCATCTCGCTCTACGAATCCTTGGGCTTCCGCATCGAGGGCACACGGCGCGGCTTCATCCGCTTCGAGGACGGCACCTTTGCGGACGACCATGTGATGGCGCTGATGTTGTAGGGAAGGCACGAAGGCACGGAGGCACAAAGTCACGGAGTGGTCGGAGGGTGAGATCCGGCGGGCACCCGTGTCGATCGGTGATTTTCGGTGCTCATGGGTGTGACGGGCGCCCTCACTCCTCCGCGTCCGCCTCTGCGGCTTCGCGCAGTCGCAGGTACGACTCGTACCGCTCCCTGGTGATCACGCCGCGCTCCACCCCGTCTTTCACCGCGCAGCCGATTTCGTGCGAGTGGGTACACGACCCGGCGAAGCGGCACGCGTCGAGCATCGGCACCATCTCCTTGAAGTGAACGTCGACGGTCGCGGGGTTGACGTTCCAGGGCGCGATCTCGCGCACGCCGGGGGTGTCGATGAGGACGCCACCTTCAAACTCGAACAGCACCGCGAGTGTCGTGGTGTGCTTGCCCTTGCTGGTGGTTTCGCCCACCTCGCCCACGGCCTGCGATGCCCCCGGCACCAGCGTGTTCAGCAGCGTGCTCTTGCCCACGCCGCTCTTACCGACGATCACCGCGGCGCGTCCTCGCAGGCGGGCGCGGAGGGCGTCGACGTTGGTCCCGGTACGAGAGCACACGTCAAGGACCTCGTACCCCAGTTCGCGGTAGCGGTTGATCGCGGCCACGGTCTCGGGCGGCGCGATGTCCATCTTGCTGATGACCACAAGAGGTGCCAGCTCGCACGTCTCGGCGATGAGGATGTAGCGGTCGAGCATGCCCCAGCGCGGCTCGGGCGATGCCGCGGCCATCACGCACACCAGCGTTTCAGCGTTCGCACAGATCACTTGGCGTGCCGGCCGCTTCCCGCTGGCGCGCCGTGCCAGCGTCGTGCTGCGCGGTTCCACCCAGCCCACGATCAACCCCTCGGGCGTGCGCTCGACGCCGACGCGGTCTCCCACGGCCACGGGGCTTTCATCGTCGCCCGGCACGCGGACTTTTCGAGGCAGCACCGCGTCCACCTCACGCGGCTCTCCTTCCGAGGGCGGAAACATCACGCGGGCGTGCCCGGGCACGGTCCAGCGGACAACGCCGACGCGGGGCCACGCGGAACCGGGTTGGATCGGAGCGCCGGTCAACGCAGCCACAGGAAGTAGGCCACGGCGATACCCACCAGCGCCAGCCCCGCGACCACAGGAACGTTGATCTTCGCCGGCGCGTGCCCGTCGTCGCGCGTCATGGCGTGCCCGCACTTGTGGCACAACGGTGCGTCGTGGTAGACGCTCGCTTTGCATTCGGGGCAGGTGATGTCGTCGCCGCCGAAGCGGGCAAGATCGGCCTCATCAACGCCCTCGCGGTCGTCGTCGAAGTCCTTGCAGGATTGGGGGCCGCAGCCGCACGCCATGCTCGGATTGTATGCCCCGGGGAGCACGGATCACTTCGCGGTGCCGCCCGCGGCCTCGATGCGCCGGGCGCATTCGGGGCAGGATTCCCCCGGCTTCAGGAGCATGAGTCGGCGCGCCTCGCGGGCGATGGTCGCCGACTTGGAACCGTCCGCGTTCTGACGCACAAGCACCTCCAGCATCCGCGCCCACGCGTGGAAATGGTCGCGCGCTGTCTCGCCCGTCGGCGCGGCGGCGGCGGCGATGTCACGGAAGCACGCGAACGCCCCGGCGTCGTCGCCCGACGCGATCAGCGACTCACCCAGTCCTCGGAGCAGGTCCACGCGCCGGCCGGAGGTCTCGATGCACGCGCGGAACCGCGCGGCCGCGGCCCCGGCATCGCCCGCGATGAGCGTGCCCCAGGCGCAGCGCTCGCGGGCCTGCGCCCGCGCGGCGTCCGGAAGGGCATCGGCTTCTGGCGCGAGTGCCGCGAGCACGGAAGCGGGTTGGCGGAGATGGGCGGAGGTATCGGGTTCGACGAACCCCTGGGTCGCCGCTCGCACGGAGACCCACCCGCGGTCGATGAGGCGTGCGGTCCAGTCATGGCGGTCTTCCTGCGACATCTGACGCAGGGCGTCGTCGATGGTGCCCAGGCCAGGGACCTGCAGCCCCGCCGCCGAGGCGAGCACCGTGGTGCCAGGGTGCGCCGCCTGCACTTCGGTGAAGCCGCCGAGAAGACTGGCGGCGTCCTCGTGCTTGCCCAGAGCCAGCAGGGCATCCACGCCGTGAAGCCGTGCCAGGCGCTGCTCTTGTTCGTGGTGGAGTTTCAACTCCGGGTCGACGCGCTCCATTTCGGCGCGGTTGGCGGCGGAATCGCCTGTGCGTTGGCCTGCGCCCGTCCACGGCGCGGCCGCGCGGTGTGTCTTGGTCGCGACATCCGCGATCAGGGCTTGGCGGCCCGCGGCGGCAGCGGGGTCGCGGAGCAGTGTGTCCAGCAGTTGCCACCAGCACTCGGCGCAGGCTCGCCCGCCCTGGCTCACGAGATGGTCGGCCTTGTCGAGCAGGTCACGGGCCCGTTCGTACTCGTTGCCGCCCATTGTGGAAGCCGCCTGCGCCTCGAACACTTCCTTCAGACCCCACTCCGTCCGACCGGCGGTGACGCGCTCGTGCGTCCCTACGCGCTCGTGCGAGAGCGTGAAGACGCGCTCGGCGAGGTCGGTGTCCGCGGCAGGGCCGAGCGGTGCGAGCGCCTCGCGGGCACGCCGCAGCACGTGGGCCTGGTCGGACCTCTCAGGCAGGTGCGACAGGAGGTCGGCCCCGGCGCGGGCGAACGCAAGACGCGCCGGTGCATCCGCGGGCATTGGCGTGTTCATGAGCGTGAGCACGCCGATGCGTCGCCACGGGCTGGCGAGGCCGAGGCGGTCGAGCTGTTGTGCCGTCTCAAGAGTCCATGTACGGGTGTCGCCCCGGCCCGCGCCGCGCAGCATCATGAGCAGTGCGGGCACGCGTCCGGGATCCCTCCACATGGTGTTACCCGGGGTGTCTGATCTGAACGCCTCGCCCGTCGCATCCAGCAACCGACGGAGCACCAGTGCCGGATCACCTCCGTCGCGTTCGGCACGCTCGTACTCGGACGCGAAACCCGCGAAGGCCTCATCGGGGATCGGTGCGGGCAGGCGTTGCCAGTTTGTGACGCTCGGCGCCAGCAGTTTCAGCCGCAGTTCTGCGGCGACAATCCGCGCTTCCATCCCCGCCGTTCCGGGAGCGTTGAAGGCGGGCTGCGTGAGCATGCGGTCGAGGACTCGTGCGGCGTCCGTGCCCGTTTGCGCGAGGGCAACGCCGAGCACCGACGCGAGCGCCACGTCGTCCCCCAGTTCGAGTTCGAGTGCTCTGGGCGCGTCCGGCTCCGTGATCGTCTTCTTGGCGGCCGCGAGGTGGTCGAGCGCCTCGCGCAGGCCGTCCTTGGTCTCGGCGGAGCGGAGCAGCCCGGCGACGCCCAGCAGCAGTGAGCGCTCGGCGTCGGCCCATGGCGAGACGGGCTCGGCTCCCCGGGCCGCCTTCGCCGCGGATTCGCAGAGTTTCGCGCGCTTCGCGGTATCGGTTTCGAGCGCCGCCGAGAGGAGCATCGCCCGCGCCGCCCGCAGCGGGAGCAGCACCGTGCGCGCATGCACGGCCCGCGCCGCGTCGTCGCCTGATGTTGGTGTGCCCTGACGGCTTGCCCCGGCGCTCTCGTCGGCCCGGTCGCGGTCGTGGGCCGCGATGCCCGCTTCGAGGCGGCGTGTGGCGCGGCCGGCGAGCGACAGGACTTCCTTCGCACCCTCGGCGACCTTCCGCCGGTCCTCCGTAGCGGGCATGCCGAAGAGCACGCTGAGGTCCGAGGCCTGCTCGGCCATTCTCTCAAACCAGCGTTCAATCGCGGCGACGTCCGCGAGACCGTCGGCCAGTGGGTTCCCTGTCTCGGCGGGTGCGCTCGCGGGCGCTGCCGCAGACTCGCGGGGTGACTCGCTCTGTGCCGGGGCGGTGGCCGCAAGCAGCAACGCGAAGGACGCAACAACATGAAGACGCCGGGGGACCAGACCATCGGCCTTGCTTCCGCTTGCTCGTGGATTCGTCATGTCGTCATCTCCCGCGGTTTCTACGTCCCGCCCGAGTCCCCGGCACGGGCCGGCGCGGCGAAGCGCACATTGTTGTACCCGGCCCGCTTCACCGCGTTGAGCACCCCCAGGGCGTGCTCCCACCGCGCGTCCGCGGCGGGGCGAACGATGAAGCGCTGGTCCTCCCCCAGCACGCCGCCGCGGGCGGCCCCGGCACGAGCGGCCAGGGCGTCGTAGCTCGTGATCGCACCCCCTTTGGGCATTTCCTCGCCCAGTGCGGGGGAATCGCAGAACACCGCGAAGTCGTCCGCGCCGTCGCCTCGGCTCGTCACCAGCAGAACGATCGTCGTCGCGGGCAGTTCGAATGGGTCGGCGGGGGGAGCGACGGCGGTGCCCTCGAGCACTTCAGGAACGCGGACCTCGAACGACTCCTCCCGCGTGGCGAACTTCGCTGTCAGCAGGAAGTAGGTCATCAGCAGGAAAATCACGTCGATCATCGACACGATGTTCAGCACCATCGGCGCCGGCTCGGCGCGGCGGCGCCTCTTCCGCGGCGGCACGGCATCTAGCGACGCGCCGTCTTCCGGCGCGTCGGGTGGAATGCTGGAGAGATCGAACGCGGCGTCACTCACGGGCTTCCCCCCCGTCGCCCTGCTCGCGCTCCAGCATCCGTTCGATCTCGCCGTCGGGCGGGACGGTCACAAGGTCGACGCCGCGCACTCCGGCGAGGGTCACGGCCTGCATGGCAGGGTGGACGCGCTCGTAGCGCTCATCGCGTGCGGCGCGGACGAGCACCCGCACACCGGGCTTCCGCTCCTTCTCGCGGCGCAGCCGCTCGCCCAAGGCAGCCACACCCGCGGCGTCGCCGGCGAACACGTCCTTCTCCACGAGGTACCACCCGCCCACGCCGGCACGCTGGGATTCAGGCACAACGTTCACGATCACCCGCGCCTGTTCGGTGCCCGCCGGCAGCGGGGCGGACTGACGGTCATCCAGCGCCGGCAGGCTCATCTCAACGCGCTTCTCCTGCGTGAGCTGCGTCGCCAGCAGGAAGAACACCAGCAGCAGGAACACCACATCGATCAGCGACGTGAGGTTCGGCTGGAGGTGATACGGGCGATGTCGGATCGGGCTGGGCATGGATGAGAACAGCGGCAGGGCGGAAGTTCGGGCCTACGCCGCCTTCGCCGGCGCGGCTTTCAGTTGCGCCAGCAGGTCTTCCGCCGTGGACGCCGCCTCGACGGTGAGCGAGTCGATGCGAGCACGCAGCACGCCGTAGAAGGCAAGCGCCGGGATCGCCACCACCAGCCCCCAAAAGGTGGCGACCAGCGCGGTGCCGATACCCGCGGCGAGCGAAACGGGGTCGGGCGTGCCGCCGCTGGCGACGATCTCGCGGAAGCTCAGGATGATGCCGTAGACCGTGCCGAAGAGCCCGAGCATGGGCGCGACGTTGCCGATGACGTTCAGCGGCTCGATGGAGCGGAGCCGGCGGACGCTGATCTCGTCGGCCCGCTGTTCCGCCGCCCGCGCGATCGCCGCGTGCCCGAAGTTCGCCTGCCTCAGCCCCGCGGCAACGACGCCTGCGAGCATCGAGCGGTCCCCCGCGAGGGCCCGGTACGCCGCGTCGGTGCGCTTTTCGTAGAACGCTGACTTCAGAGCCTCGACCAGCGCCGCGGGCACATAGCCGGGCCGGCGGTGCGTCCACAGCAGCGTGCCGATCAGGCTCGTACACACAATCGAGAGCACGATGAGCACCCACACCAGCAGCGTGCCCACCCACTCGATGCGGTTGTTGAGCGGGTTCCGCATGATGAAGAACGCCTCGCTCATTGAGGTCTTCGAGAGTGCGGACGCTGCGGGCGTGCCGGTCTGCACCGGTGCGGCCGCGGTGCCAGTACCCCCGGCGGCGGACGACTCCGCCCCGCTCTGCTCCGCGGCGCGCGAGGCTGGCACAACCACCAGCGCCACGCACACCAGCACCACCATCACCATCATCGACCGCCAAAGCGCAGAAACCCGTGACATCCGTGCCGCCTTCCTCTTCTTCTCGTGGTACGTCGGTTCTCCGAACCGACATCTCGTCGTTGCACCCAAGCCCGATCCCGGCGCCCGGCCGCGCCGCCGCCGCTACTCCGTTCGCCGAATGAAGTTGTATCCGTCTTTCCCGCCGTGCGTCTCGGCGATGGCCTGCAGGATGCCCTGCGGATCGGCGTCGAGGTACTGAATGGTCTTAATGACGGTGAACCGCTTGCCGTCTGCCCCAACCGGATTGAGCTCTTCAAGCCGGCGCAGCACCTGGGCGCGGTCCGGCTTCCATTCGCCCATGCCCGGGATGACGCTCGAGAGCACGAACACGGCGTCGGGCTTCAACTGCAGCGCGGTTTCGAGGGCGGGGATCGGGTTCCCCGCGCCCGAGGGCCGCACCGCATCGATCCACGCCGCGACCGCCCGGATGTTCTCGCGCGTGGCCCGGATCATTCGGATGGGCTTGATGGCGTCGTTGGCGTCGGCGGGGTGCGGGGCGGCGATGCGCCCGCCCCTCGTGAAGAACACCACCTGCACCTGCTGCGACGGCGCGGTCTTGAACAGCGACCGCTTCAGGTCCTCTTTCACGCGAGCAAACGTCGTCACCATCGAGCCCCCCGCGTCGACGACGTAAATCAGGCTCTTGGCGTTCCCGGCGCCGAGCCCCGCGAATCGCACCTCCGGGAACGCGCTGGACTCAATCAGCGAGCGACGCGAATCAAGAGCCGTGAGGGAGGTGCCAGTTGCCGTTGGCTCCGATGCGGACTTCGCGCCAGCCGACTCCGCGACTTCCTCGCTCAGTGTCTTCTGGGAGACGGTCGTGGTCGGGCGGGGCTGCTCGGGGGACGGGGCTGGGGGTGGTGGAGTCGGTGACGCGGCGGGAAGCACGGCCGAAAGCGGCGAGTCCACCGGCTCTGTGAGCACCACCCCCGTCGGCGCGGGGTCGAAGAAGCTCACGGTGATGTCGGGACGGTCTTCCCGAGCGGGGACCGTGACGGTCCAGACCACCAGAAGCGCGGCCGCCGCGATCAGCGCGTGCACCGCCAGTGACACCCCGAACGACACCGCGGCGGGCTTGCCGAAGGAAAGGTCGGCGTCGACCCGCGCGGGCAGTGGCGAAGCGGCCGGGCTGGTTTCAGGCGTGGCGTTCATCGGTGGAGGCTTGGCCGCATGGTAGATCGACCATCGCAGCCCGAGCCGCCCAATGCACCATCGCGGTTGCCTTGTTCCGCTTGATGCCTTGATGCCTCCTGCCCCCATGCCTTCCAAAAATAACCAGGCCTCCCGCAAGGAATGCAGGAGGCCCGTATGGAAAAGGGCGATTGCCTGAAGTGAAGATTGGTTCTCGCCCAAGATGTCGAATCAGGCACCGATACCGGAGAGTTTGATCCATCAGCGGCGACGACGGGCCGCGCCGAGCAGGCCGGCGGCCATCAGGCCCGCCACGCCGGGGGTCGGGACGAAGGTGTAGTCCTCGCCGATGGTGTACTCCAGCGCCTGGCCGGGGAACTCCACATCGAAGCCGAACACCAGGCGCTCGCCCTGGGACCAGAGGTTGTCGTCCGCGAAGGTCCAGCGGACGGCCTTGCCCTCGGGCAGTTCGAGCAGTTCCGTCGAGAGCACGGGGCGGTCGACGTTGGTGCCGAACACCCTGAGCGTCGGGGCGGGCGTTCCGAGGATGGTCACGGCGGGGTTCACCTCGCCGGTGAACGGATCAAGAACGGTGATCAGCAGGCTTTTGACGAGGGAGGTGCTGCCGAAGGTGTGGTTGATGTCCACGTCGATGTGACGGGTGCCGTTGATCAGTCCGGCCGAGGCGGTGCCCGAGGCAACGGCGAGAGCCAGGGCGACGCCGGCGATCTTGGTGATGGTCTTCATGGTTGAGTCTTTGCTTGGAAGGCCGCGGCCCCACGAGGGGATCCCGGCCGTGTGTGCGAGTGAAAGAACGAACGCCTGAGCCACTGCTGATCAGGCGGCGCGACGGCGACGCAGAGCGACCACGCCGGCCATGCCCGCGAGGGCCGCGGCGCCGGGGGTGGGAACGGGGGTCGCCACTCGGACGATGCGGAACGCCGAGTCTTCGGGGTTGTTGACGGTCACCGTGTAGGTGTACGTCTGGCCCGGCTGGACGCGACCGAGCTCGTTGAAGTCGAAACGGACCTGCTTGGCCGATTCGTTCACGATCGCCGCGGCGTTCACGTTGTTCGTGAAGTGGGCGTTGGCGTCCTGCGTGTCGAACAGCACCTGCGCCAGAGCGCTGGGGTTGAACGGCGCGGCGAGGGGGGCCTTGATCTCAAACAGCAGGCTCGTCCAAGCCTGGCTGGTGTTGTTGGTGATGGTGAACGAGAGGATCGACGTCGATGCCGACGCCGCGCCGCCCGCGACACCCAACAAACCCGCTGCCAAAAGGCCCTTCGTGCAAAGGCGCATCTCTGCAAACTCCCCGCGGGCGGTGCCCGCGTTTCCTGTCTTGGAGCGTGCGCTGTGCGATCGCACGCTCATTCCCAACCACCCGCAGCAGACCGGTCCCGAGGTGGGCCCGAAGGCTCAAACAAAGCCTGCGGGGCGCAGCGGAAACCGGCGCGGTCAAACAAACCACATCAAGACCGCAGAGCGGCCTTGGGCAGAATCGCAGCGGCAAAGCACGGTCAAAGCGACCACCGGCCACTGACTTGATATCGCGGTATCTGTGAACAGACTCCGGCCACCCTGTGCATGGCAGCACCTACAGGATAGCACGGGTTTGGGGTGAGGCAAGTGGAAACCCGGCGAAAGTCGCGGGATTCTGAGTGCATCGACCGCACATTTTCGGGCGTGTATCCCTGCATTGGGGCCGGTCGGGCTGCGTCAATCGCCCTCAACACTCGCCAGCGCCGATGCCGAAGGCTCGGAGGGCGTGAGCAGGATGACCACGCCGGTCCACACGCCGTCGGCCTGTTCAACGAGCGCCGGTCCGGAGACAAGCGCCGGCTGGCCGGGGCGGAGGGTGACGTCGGACTCGAAGTCGCGCAGGCGGGTGTACGCGGCGTTCGAGGCGCCGGCGCCGGGCTTGTCGGGGGTGAACTGGAGGACCGACCCGCTGACGCGCAGGCCGTAGCCGCCGCGGATGTTGGAGGGGGCCGATTCGAGGCACAACCGAACGTCGGTGTTCACACCGGATAGGAAACCCATCTCGGAGGCTTCGTGCCCGGCGTTCGATCCCACACGCACGGTGCGCGATGTGCCCGGCGTGACCACGACGCTGGGGGTCCCGAGTACCTGTACGTCCGCGACTTGGCGAAGGCGGGCCAGCAGCGCGGAGGTGGAGGTTGATTCGACGGCGAGCGCGCCGCGGTCCGCCGACGCGCCGAGCGACGCGAGCGTGTCCTGGGCGATCTTGCCGCCGACGACACGGAGCGCCACGGCGTCGACTTTCACCGCGCGCGCTGCGCCCGGCGCGCGCGCCGAGGCGGATCCTCCTGCGGCGCAGCCCGCCAGCAGGCATATGGACGAAGCGAGCGCCAAGGCGACGGCGGTCCCGGAAGTACGCATGTCTGGGTCCTTGATGGGTCTCGGAAGGGCGGCGGACGAGCGCTCGATCACAACCGTGACGCGGGCGCGAACATCAGGCCAATCGGACCGGGTCTGCGAGCACTCCACCAAGGTGCAGGGGTGAGGGCATCAACCCGCAGGAATGACCGGCAAGACCGACATCTGTTCGCCGCGCGTGGCTGTTACCGGTCAGCGTTGTTCCTCCCGCAGTGTGGGCGCGCAGTTATCGCTCGTCTCTCCATCGGTCGTTGGGAGGCGCAATGAAAAGGCCGTGGAACACCGTCCGCGGCCTTTTCTTCCATTGACTGATGAACTGCGATCCTACTGCGGCTTCGCCGCAGGCTCAGACGGTGCGGGCTGCGGCGTCTGCGCCGGAACCGGCTTCGGTGCCTGTGCCCCGCCGTCGCGCATGGGGAGGTCCTTGTTCGTCAGCGGCTTGGCGTCGATGAGTTTCCCGTTGACCGTGAAACTCGGCGGCGTCGCGTTGGCCGGGGGTGGGGTTTCGCCTACCCAGCCGACCACCGGGAGCGTGAGCAGACTCTTGCGCGGGTCGGTGGTGGCGATCTCCAGAATGTCCGTGACCTCGCCCAGAGGCAGCGGGTTGTCGGAGGTGATGTCAATGGTGACGCGCCGGAGTTTCTCGCCGTTGAGCTCGAAGTCCACCGGTTCGCCCACGATCACCTTCAGGTTGTTGCTGACGGCCTGCGTCTTGGCGCTGACGACGCGGAAGTCGGGGGTGCGCCCGGTCACGGTCAGTGTCACGGCGGGCTTCTGGTCGGGCTTCATCCAGCCGAATCGCGCGACCGGGGGCTTGACGTCCACGGTCTTCTCCACGATCCCCTCGATGGTGAGCTCGATGGGCAGGCCCGGGCTGTTGCTCATGACCGTGACGACGCTGCCGATGCGCCCGCGCCAGCGCGAGGGGTCAACCTGGAACACCAGTTCACCGCTTTCGCCGGGGGCGAAGGAGCGCTTGGTCGAGTCGATGAAGATGATGGTGTCAATGTTGGTCTTCACCTGCCCGAGGCGCAGGTCCGACCCGCCCACGTTGCGGAACTTGAACTTCACCGTCTGCTGCTCGGTATCGAGCACCTTGCCGAACGACACGCGCTCGGTCTCGAAGACCATCTGAGGCCCGGTGGCGCTCGACCCCGGCGCGGGCACCGAGGCGGGAACCCCGTCCTGCCGGGCGACGACGCCCCCGGCGAGGCAGAGGAGCAGCGAGGCGGACAGAGCGAAGGTGAACTTGTTCATGGTGGGTTGATTGATGAGCGAACTGTTGAAGGAAAGGGCTTGGGCTTCGGAGGGTAGCGGGCAGGCACGTGGACTCGGCACCCCGCCGGGGACGGTCGATGAGCTGGCGGGTCCGTGTGTGGGCGACCGCAAAGAAATCTCCCACAACGGCACCTGTCCTTCCGATTGTTCCGCCCGGACGCCTGAGCGCCCAAGACTTCTTGCAAATCGGTTGCCGCGGTGACCGCATGCCTACCGTCGCCAACCTTCGATTCCGCCCCATCAGGGGCCTTTCGCATTGTGATGCCCGATCCAGGCCCTGACAAACCCCTTTCAGAAGGCCTCTCGGCTCGCGAGCCCGACGCGCAGGAACTGCTCGCGCTCTCGCGTGCCGCGGCGGTGGGCGATCACGCCGCCCTTTCGCGCCTCCACGCCCGCTTCGCTCCCGGCCTTCACCGGCTTTTCCTGAAGCGCACGCGCGGACGCGAAGACCTCAGCGACGATCTGGCCCAACGGGCCTGGACGCTGGTGTGGGAGTCCATCCGCAAGGGCCGCTACGACCCCGACCGCGCCACCATGTCCACGTTCGTTTACGCCGTGGCCAACAACGTGTGGCTGCAGCACCTGCGAAAGGCCGGTCGCTCCATCGAAATGAACGTCGCGGTCGAGGAGGGGCCGGATTTCTCGTCCCCGCACGATCAGGACGCGGGGAACGCGGAACTGCTGCAGGCGCTGCGGGAAGCGGTGGGGGGCTTGCTTGTCCCCGCCGCGGGATCCGATGCGTCGACCAAGGCCCCGGGTGCTGGTCTGAGCGACGAGGAGCGGACCATCATGCGGATGACCGCAGCGGGGCTTTCCGACCGCGGGGTGGCGGCCCAGTTGGGTCTGGCCCCCTCAACGGTGAACGTCAAGAAGCGCGGGGCGTTCGAGAAAATCAAGCGTTTCTTGGCGTCCCGTGGGCACCGGGACCTCGATTGAGCCTTCACTGATCCGGTGCGAGCGGTCGGCTTGCCCGGGCCTTGGGCTGTCTGCGGGGGGCATTCTCGGACATGTGAAAGTCCCCGAGCGCGGACGCCCGCACCAGGAATAACCTGACGACGCCGCACCGTTCCGGGGAACCTGCCATGAACGACACCCGATTGGACAATCTGATCCGCCTGGCCCGCGAGGCCGAGGCGTTCGAGCGCGACGCGTTCGACGCCGCGCGCGAGGGGACCACGGGTGGTCTGAAGCTGACCCACGCGGGGCCCGAGGAGCGCGAGGCGCTCTTGCGGGCGATGCAGCCCGAGGCGGTTCGGTCGGCGCGACAGGGCGGCGGGGTGTCGTGGAAGTTCCGCACCGCCGTTGGCGTCGCGGCGTGCCTGGCCATCGGCTGGTTCCTCTATCCGGGGGCGCGCGTGGTGAACAGCCCTTCACCTTCGGCACCCACGCCCGCGCCCGTGTCCACGCTCGCTTCGGGGAGCGCCACGCGGGTACCGATGCCGTTCCGTCCCAGCCTCGCCTCGATGCGCCCGTGGGGCTCCGAGACGCGGCTGGTCTCCACGGCGGCTGATCTTCCCATCGGTGCCGAAGAGGCGTGCGTGGTGGTGGCCATCTTCAAGGACTCGCGCGGCGGGTGCCCGTGCATCCACATCCAGCCGCACACCCTCGCCGACGGCCGCTCGCTCGATGATCTCTCGCCCGATGAGCTGCTCGACGTGCGTCTGAAAGGTTCATGCTCCGCGACGGGTGATTCGCTGCTGCTCGTTGCGGTGCAGGGTCCCGGCGATCAACTCCCGCGCACGGCGGCGGAGGCCGAGGCGCTCGCCGAGTGCGTGGGCGATGCCCCGCGCGTGTGCGACGGCTCGCCGGGCTGCATGGCCAACATCGCGCGGGGCTGCCTGCCGCCGAGCGTGAAGGTGCTGGCCCAGAGTGTGCAGATGGCGTCGCGCTGATCGCCGCCGTCGTCACCGCAGATAGATCTCGCTGACCAAGTATTGCCAATCCGGGTGGTCGTGCGTGCCGCGCTCGCTTGAGCCCTGCGGCGTGACCGGGTCGGCGTCAAGGTCCTTGCCGTTGTGCCAGCGGCAGTCGGGGTTGCCGGTGTCCATGAGTTTGATGGTCTCGGCGTGCCCGTCGTGGAAGGCGTAGGTGCCGGCGCCGTTGTGCCAGTAGCCGTAATAACCCGACTCGACCCCGCCGTCCATGAAGTCCGCCGTGAGCACGAAGTTCGTGACCCGCAGATCGGGGAACGCGCCGCGCGTCTCGGCGACGAGGATGGTGTGGCTGGGCCGCTTGATGGCGGCGTCGTTGCGCTCGGCCTCGGACTGCTTCTTGTCCAGCCGCCACAGCACGTGCCCGTTGACAGCGTAACTGGAGGCAACATCGCCGACGCAGACGGTGCCGTTGTCGTAGCTGCCCATCTCGCTGAGCGGCTGGCCCGGGTGCGCGGGGCACACCCACGCTTTGAGATCGGAAAGGTACCCGTCACGCGAGAGCACGTAGCGCCACGTGACGTGCTCGCCGGGCTTGACCAGCGGGCGGTTCTCGGGGAGGCGGTTGTTGTTCGAGGCGCTGAAGGCGTTGAGGGCGGTGGCGACCTGACGTGCCTGCGAGAGGCACTGCGTGGTCTGGGCACGCTTTCGGGCCGCGCTGAGCGACGGCAGCAGCACGCCGATGAGCACGGCGATCACCGCGACCACCACCAGCATTTCCACGAGTGTGAACCCGGCATGTCGAACTTCACGGCGGTGCATCACTTGGCCTCCTTCCGGAAGGTCAGCACGCGCAGGTCAGATCCTGGCTTGGTCTCAAAGCCCGAGGGCCACTCGTTGAGCCTCTTCGACCCCGCGGCGTGGTGGGCGATCGTGTAACCGTCCGCGTCCTTCCGCACCAGCAGCTTGAGGCGCGAGCCGATCATCGCCGCCTCGGCCGCGCTGTCGGCGCAGATGGCCTGGACCTTCGCGTGACCGTCCGTCTCCGTCCACTGAATGACACGGAAGCGGTAGGCGGCCATCGGGCCACGCACGATGGTCAGGTCGT
>CAYZFW010000005.1:0-21299 GCA_964477615.1 uncultured Phycisphaeraceae bacterium
GGGGTGCGGGGGGTCGGGGGGGCGGGGTCCGGGGTTCGGGGTGTGGGAGGTGATTGGGGGATTGGGGTGGTAGGTCCAAGAACCGGTGAAGGGGGGAGGAAGGGTAGAAGGGCGCTGGTTGGCTGGCAAATCGCGCGTGATAGAGGCATGGGGGCGATAAACCCCGCGTTTTGGGGGCATGGGTGGTGGTTTCCAGCCGGTGAGGTATCCACATTCGGGGGTCCGGGGTGGAGGGGATGTGAGCAGGGACAAACAAAGGGCTGTATGATGTCTCTTGCGCCAAGATGCGCGGGCGGCGAGGACCGCCATGAGTTTGGTGCCCCGAGTCTGTTGAATCTGGGGCTGCACACACCGGATTCAGTCGGGGCGCGTGCCCCGTGTAGAAGGTTTATTCATTCGTACGTGGCGGTGAGTCCCCTCCGGCGTGGCCGGACCGTCGTCCGGTCCCAAAGCCGAGGAAAAGCGGTTCACCCCATCAAGCGACAGGAGTTTCAAGTGTTCAACAAGTGTTTCAAATCGATCGCCCTGATGTCCGCGGCTGCGGTCATCGCCATGGCGGGTTGCGAGAGCACCCAGCGTGCCGAGACCACCCCCAAGACGACCAACAACGCCAGCGACATGTACTTCCCGCCGCGCGCCAACACGCCGGCCCCGAAGCCCGCTCCCGTCGCGGCCAAGCCCGCTCCGGCGAAGCCCGCCCCGGCCCCGGCCCCCAAGGTCGGCACCTGCGGCGGGACGCTGTTCTACCCCACCGGCTCGCGCGAGACCTCGGCCCTCATGGTCGAGAAGATGATCCCCTGCGAGATCGTCTCGGGCCAGTGCGTTGACTACTTCATCAAGGTGACCAACCTCACCGCCATGACGCTCGAGAACGTCATGGTCACCGACAACATCTCGTCGAACTTCAACATCAAGTCGTCCGACCCCGTGGGCAGCCCCACCGGCGGCGTGATGGGCTGGAACCTGGGCAACATGGCCGCGGGGACCTCGAAGACCATCAAGATCAACGGCTGCGCGACGGGCGACACGGGCAACATCAACGCCTGCGGCGCCGTGTCGTACTCCTCGTCGGTGTGCGCCGAGGCGCGGATCGTCAAGCCCAGCCTGAAGCTGGTCAAGAGCGAGCCCGCCGAGGCCCTGATCTGCGACGTGATCCCCGTCAAGCTGGTTGTGACCAACAACGGCACCGGCGCGGCGTCGAACGTCGTGATCAAGGACATGCTGCCCGAGGGCATGAGCGCCGACGGCAAGACCGGCACCATCGAGTTCCCCATCGGCACGCTGGCCCCCGGCGCGTCGGCTGAGCGGACCTACATGGCCAAGGCTGCTCGCACCGGCTCGTACACCAACACCGCCAAGGCGATGGCCGACGGCGGCCTGACCGCCGATGCCTCCGCGGCGACCGTGGTTCGTCAGCCCGTGCTGGCGATCACCAAGGACTGCCCCGGGACCGTGGTCGCTGCTGGCGGCCGCACCATCACCAACAACATCACCGTGACCAACACGGGCGACGCGCCCGCCGCGGCCACGATGCTCGAGGACCCCGTCCCCGCCGGCACGACGTTCGCTTCGGCGACCGACGGCGGCGCGCTGCAGGGCTCGGTTGTGATGTGGAACCTCGGGACGCTCGCTCCCAAGGCTTCGAAGAAGGTCTCGATGACCGTGACCCCCGGCAGCCTCGGTACGGTGAACAACACCGCCACCGCCAAGGCGACCTGCGCCGCCCCCGTCTCGGCTTCGTGCAAGACCGAAGTCCGCGGCGTGCCCGGCGTGCTGCTCGAAGTGGTTGACAATCCCGACCCGATCGTGGTTGGCGCCACCTCGACCTACACGATCCGCGTGACCAACCAGGGTCAGATCGACATCACCAACATCAAGGTGAAGCTCGAGTGCGAGGACACGGCCGGCGTGGTCTCGAACGCGGGTGCCACCGCCGGCACCACCGCCGGTCGCGTGGTGACCTTTGCCCCCGTCGCTCGCCTCGCCAGCAAGGGCGTTGTGGAGTGGACGGTTGTGCTGAAGGCCGTCAAGTCCGACGATCACCGCCTGGCGGTCGAGATGATCTGCGACCAGATCCAGCGCCCGGTGAACGAGACCGAGTCGACCACCTTCTTCGAGTAATTCACTCGGGCACGCGGGACACGGGTTCTGTGTGTTGAAGGATTCGATGCAAACGAAAGCGGCGGCCCTCTTTGGGGGCCGCCGCTTCTTTTATGCGGCGGAACTTCTGGTGGGACGGGCGTGGGCCGATAACCCACGGAGACGCCGGCATGATGTCAAGAAATCGCTTGTGATCGCTGCGTCGTCGGGTATGTTCCTCGCGGCCAGTTGGCCTGTGTCGGTTCCTTCGTGAACGGGAGAGAGATCATGCGTGTGCGCTGCGTGCCGCCGTGCGTTGTTGTTGCCTTGGCTGCGTCGGTGGCGTTTGGTGGTGAGATCACACCGCCGGCGGGGGTGGTGCAAGGGACCGGCAAGACGCTGACCGACATCGAGCCGCGGCGTGCGATCACGACAGCGAACACGCCGGGCAACGCCAATGCGGACTTCCGGATTACGACTTCGGGCTCGTACTACCTGACGCAGAACCATGCGCTGCAGGCGAACAACTTTGTCATCGAGGTCGCGGCGTCGGACGTCACGATCGATCTGAACGGCTTCACGATCGTGGGGTCAATCGGTGTGACCTCGGTGGTCTCGAACGTGACGATCCGCAACGGGACGGTCTCGGCGCTGCCGGGGGGCACGGGCTTGATCGGCCTGCGTCAGGGCGGGAACGGCGGCGACCTGAGCACGATTGAGAACGTGACGGTGCGGAACGGCTCGACGACGGTGATCAACGTGGGCGAGAACAGCGTGCTGCGGAACGTGCGGGTTCGCGGGGCGACGGGGTCCGTGGGCGGGTTCATCATCGCCGGGGCCCGGGCGACGATGTCGGATGTTCTGGTGGAGAACCCGCAGACCATCGGGAGCACGTGCGTCACGGCGGGAGCGTCGTCGATGCTGCGGAACGTGGTGACGCTGGGTGGGTCGCAGGGGATCACTGTCGGGGCAAACTCGAACCTGCAGGACTGCCGGGCGTCGCTCTCGCAGCAGGCCGCGGGGGCTGGGATCGTGCTGGGGGTGGGGTGTACGGCGACCAACTGCGTTTCCACCTCTAACCAGGGCAAGGGCTTCGACCTGGCCAACAATTGCCGGCTGACCAGCTGCGAAGCGAGCGAGAACTTCGGGGGTGGTTTCATCGACGTCAACGCGAACTCGGTGCTGTTCACCAACTGCATCGCCGACGGCAACTTCAACGAGCCGAACTTCCGGGCCGGGGGCTTCGTGAACTTCGTGGGCGGTACGTCGCGAGGCGGCTCGGCCGGCGGCGTCGAGCTCGGCTTCGGGGCGCGGATCGATGCCATGACGGTGGTGAACACCTCGGGTGCGCCGGGCATCAACATCCTGAGCGGGAACATTGTCAACTGCCAGGTCGTCCAATCAAGCGCCGGCGGCATCGTGGCCGGGGCGCGGAGTTTCATCCAACGCACCACCGTGAACAACGGCGGGAATCCGGGGATCGGCATCCGCATGACGGCTTTCCCCGGGCGCATCGAGGACAGCAACATCTTCAACTGCGCGACTGGTTACCAGTGCGATGCCCCGGCGATCGTGATCGTGCGGAATCAGTTCAACGGGAACACGGTGGATGGGCTCAATGCTGGCGGTGCGGTGATCTTCGGGCCGTTCATCCTGAACTCTGGCGATCTCTCCGATCCTTCGGCACCGGCGGGCAACTACAACCCCTGAGTGCTCTCGCGGCATTGCTGCCCCAAAGCTTGGGCGCCCTTGACACTGGGGTCCGCTGCTGAGAGGGGCTTTTGCGGATGATCGCACGCTGCCGCGTGGTGCGGGGATGGCTTGCGGGTTCGTTTGGGATTGGACCCGCCGGGGACCGACGGGGTACCCGTGGCGCTCATCCGGCCATCTTGAGGGGCTGCTGCTCGGCGCCGAGGCGGGCGTCGAAGAGGCGGACCTGGTTTCGGCCGCCGCTCTTGGCGGCGTAGAGGGCGCGGTCGGCGGCTTCGATCCATGAGGGGGCGTCGTTGAGGCCGCCGAGGCCGCAGGCGGTGACGCCGAAGGAGCCTGTGACTTTCATGTCGGGGTACTTGCGCCAGGTCTTTTCGGCGATGGAGGCGCGGATGCGCTCGCAGACTCCGGCGGCCTCGGCCTGGGTGGCGCCGGGGAGGATGAGGGCGAACTCTTCGCCGCCGTAGCGGCAGGCGATGTCGTAGGCGCGGAGTTCGGCGCGGAGGACCTGGGCGAAGGTCTGGAGGACGTGGTCGCCGGCGGGGTGGCCGAAGCCGTCGTTGAGCTTCTTGAAGTGGTCGAGGTCGCACATCACGAGGCTGATGGGGAGGGCCTTGCGGGTAGCGCTGGCGAGCTCGGCCTCGAGGCGTTCGTTGAAGTACGCGCGGTTCCACAGGCCGGTGAGGCCGTCGATGCGGGCCTGGTTTTCGAGCAGGCGCATGAGCTGGGTGATTTTGATGGCGCTCTGGATGCGGGCGCGGAGTTCGTGGACATCGAAGGGCTTGGGCACGAAGTCCATGGCGCCCATGTCGAAGGCCATGACCTTGTCGGTGCTCTTGGCCTGGCCCGAGAGCATGATGACGGGGATGCCCATGGTGCGGGTGTCGGCCTTGAGGCGTTTGAGGGCCTCGAAGCCGTCCATCTCGGGCATGTTGACGTCGAGCAGAATGATGGCCGGGGTGTGCGACTCGGCGAGCTCGATGCCCTCGGCGCCGCTGAAGGCGGAGAGGAACTCGATGCCCTCGTCCTTGAGCTTCACCGCCAAAAGGCGGTGGATGTAGGGCGAGTCGTCGATGAGGAGCGCGATGGGTGCCTGGTCTTGCGGTCGCACTGGGCGGCCCCCTTGGTGTGGGTCTTGGGTCTGTTGACTGGTGATGACGGGGCGGGATGTCGAAGCGGTGCGGCCCCGTCATGGGGGTCGCGTGGGGTCCACGCGGCGGCGTGCTAGGGCGAAACACGGTTGCACATGCTGACGAGTTCGTCGAGCTGGGACCGGAGTGATTCGAGGGCGTTGGACTCCTGCTTGAGCGAGGATTCGAGTGTGGCGGCGACGCGGCCGAGGGACTCGAAGCCGTAGCCGGCGCTGGCGCCTTTGAGCTGGTGGGCCATGCGGAGCAGGTTCTGACGGTCGGCACGCTCGTAGAGGTTCATGAGTTCGCGTGCCCGCACGGGCATCTCACTGGCGAACTCCTGGATCAGTTCGAGCATGTCGGGGTCGGATGCGAAGGCGCTCTTGATCGGGATCGTGGGGGCACGGTTCGCGTTGTGTGAGTTCGGTTCGTTCGGCAAGGCCATGGCCGAGGTCCTCCGGAAGGGCGGCGTCCTGCTCGGCGCCCAGAGCGCCGCGGACACATGGCCATCGACGGCGCGGGCGGGCGGTGTCAAGGCGTGGGGCGGCCGCACGCCCGAGTGGGCGTCGGTCTGGTGGGATGGGTGGGGTTGTGCGCGTCGGATCAGGTCCGGATGCGGCGAAGGTCCGTGAACGTCGCGGGGCTTGGCGTGTCCGATGGTCCGATGACAAACTCACGGGAGTTCGCTCAGAGAAGCGGGCGCGGTCAGGCAGAGCCGAGCTCGGTGACACGCTGCTCGGCGCGTGCGAGGATGGCCTTGCAGTGGGCCTGGAGGGCGACGCCGCGTTCGTAGGCTTTGACGGATTCTTCGAGACCGATCTCGCCGGACTCGATGCGGTCGATGATGGCCTCGAGTTCCGAAACGGCGTGCTCGTAGGACATCGAGGCGATGTCGGCCGGCGCGGGGGATGGCTTTGGGTCGGGCATGCGGGGGCTCGTGCAGGGGATGATAGCGTGACCACGCCGATAACCCGGTGAGCCGTGGCGTGGGCTTCAGCATCGGCGGGCGGGGACCGAAATAGTCGGTAGTGTTTGAGACTGCGGTGCGAGTGGCCCATGACGAACCCTGCCGTGAATGACAGCATCCGTCTGCCCCAGCATGAGCTGGAGCAGTTGCTCTCGGACATGAACCGGACGGCTGGGATCACGGTGAACAGCCAGCGTCGGACGCGTCGGTGGCCGATGCCGCCGACGAAGGCGGTGCTGACGGTGATGGACGCGGCGAAGCGGGTGTCGCACCATCTGGTCGTGCCGCGGAATCTGTCGAGCGGGGGGATCTCGTTCCTGCTGGGCGGGTTTGCGTACAAGGGGACTCGGTGCACGGTGACGCTGCGGGGCCTGGACGGCAAGGCGCACGCGGTGCCGGCGACGATCACGCGGTGCCAGCACGTGCGCGGGCGGCTGCACGACGTCGGTGCGGCGTTCGACACGGGCGTAAAGGCGCGGGACTTCATCGACTTCGGAGACCAGCACGCGTTCTCGGTGGAACGGGTGGACGTGTCGTCGTTGAAGGGATCGCTGCTGGTGATCGAGGACAGCCGGGCGGACCAGCGTCTGTACGCGCACCACTTCAAGGGGTCGGGGCTTGATCTGCAGTTTGCCCAGGACGGGGACACGGGGCTGCAGTGCCTCGCCGATCTGCCGGACGTGGTGTTCACAGATCATCAACTGCCGGATATGACGGGCATCGAGCTGATCACAAAGGCTCGGGCGTCGGGGTACTCGGGGCCGATGGTGCTGATCACGGCGGACACGGGCCCGGGGCTGCGTGCGGCGGCGATCGCGGCCGGGGCCTCGGAGATGTTGCAGAAGCCGTTTACGCCGAGCCTGCTGCACCAGGCGGCGGCGGAGTTTCTGCTTGCGACGGGGCCGGGGTCGTGTGGCTCCGGCGCGCGGTCTCTGTCGGCGAAAATGATCTCGACGGCGGATGAGCACAGCGCGAGCCGCGAGATGGTGAGCGACTATGTGGCGGACCTGCAGTCCAACGCGGACCGGCTGGCGTCGCTGCTGGAGACCGAGGACGTCGCGTCGATGCGTGCGGTGGTGCTGCAACTGAAAGGGAGCGCGTCGGGGTACGGGTTCGAGTCACTGACGCAGATCGCGGCGGAGGCGGCGCGGGTGCTTGACGCGTGCCAGAGCGTTGCGGAATCGGCGAAGGAGATTCGCCTGCTGGTGGCGGCGTGCCGCAGCGCACGGCCACGGGTCGAGGCTGAGCCTCCTGCGCCGAAGGTGGCGAGCGCGGATGACGAGCGCGTTGTCTGATCGCGTCGTGCCCGTGCCTTGAATGGACCTGGGCTGCCCCCCCTTTGCCGGTGGTTCTCCCCATACTCCGGGGATTTCCGCATCAAACCAGCCGCCTGCGTGCCGATTCTGGAGGGTGGAGGTGTGTGCGATGACCGGGGAACGACCTGTCGAAACGCTGCGGCTTGGAACCCAGGAGCTGACGGACCTGGTGGCGGAACTCGAGCGCGAGGCGGGCCCCGGTGTGGGGTCGCGCGGATCGAAGCGCGAGAGCCGGCGCTGGCGTGCGCAGCATCAGAAGATCGTCGTGACGCTTCAGGACGAGAACGGCCCGAGGCGGTCGTTTGTCATGGTGCCGCGGAACATCTCGACGGGTGGGATGGGGCTGCTGCACGGGGCGTATGTTCACGTGGGTTGTCCGTGTGCAGTTGCACTGCGGGACACGCGAGGGCGAGGCGTGCAGGTCAAGGGGACGATCATCCGGTGCAAGCATCTTCGGGGGAGTATTCATGACATCGGGGTGCGGTTTGATGAGCGGGTAAACCCGCGGGACTTTTTCATCTGGGCGGGGAACGAGTACCTGTTCAACGCCGAGCGGGTGGACCCGAAGGTGCTGAAGGGGCGGGTGCTGGTGATCGACGACAGCCTGTCGGACCAGCGGCTGATCTCGCACCTGCTAAAGGAAACGTCGCTGGAATTCGAGTACGCGTCGACGGCGGAAGACGGGCTGGCGATGCTCGAGACTGCGCCGTCGATTGCGCTGGTGGACTATGTGCTACCGGACATGGACGGGATCTCGGTGGTCACGGCGGCGCGGACGCGCGGGTGCGTGGTGCCGATGGTGCTGATCTCCGGGTGCGCCGAGCAGGAAACCCGGTATGCGGCGATCGCGGCCGGCGCGAAGGAGATGCTGTTCAAGCCGCTGACCGAGCAACTGCTCATGCGGGCGATGGCCGAGTTCCTGCTGTACCGGGATATTCAGGCGCGGGACGAGGACCCGTTCCGGAGCACGGCCAAGGGTGTCAGCGAGGGCGCGCTCGAGGCTTGCATCGACGAGGTTCGGATGCAGGGCGAGCGGCTTGCGAAGATGCTCGAGACGTCGTCGCTTGAGAAGGCCAGCGATGCGCTGACGCGGCTCTCGGGCCTTGCGGCGGACTACGGGCTGCGGGCGCTGAAGACGAGGACCACGCTGGCCCTGGAGAAACAACGGCGCGGGGACGAGGGCGACGGGTTCATCCAGGATTGCTCGCGTGTGGTTGAGGCGTGCCGGATGGCGCGGGGGTAGCGGTGCTTGCGTGATGATGAGGGGTCATTCAGCCCCCCACTGCGACCAGCAGCAGCGTCAGATCGGCGGGGCTCATCCCTTCGAGGCGGGCGGCCTGGCCGAAGGTCTCGGGGCGGAAACGCTCGAGGGCTTCACGGGCTTCGGTGCGGAGGCCCTTGATGCCGCGGTAGTCAAACTGAGCGGGGAGTCGGCGTCGCTCGGTGGCTTCGAGCCGCTTCACGGTGGCACGCTGGCGCTTGATGTAGCCCTCGTATTGGCGGTCGGCGAGGGCCGTGGTGAGGACCGCGCGGTCGAAGGCTGCCGGGCTTGCCAAGGCGAGGTCGGCGGCGAGGTGGTCGGCGGTGTAGTTGGGGCGTTTCACGATGACGGCGAGGGGTTCGTTTCGGACCACCATTGCGTCGATGGCGGCGTTCACTTCGGCGAGACGGCGGCGGCGGGCTACGAAGAGGTTCCAGCGCTGGTCGTCGACGAGGCCGAGGTCGCGGCCCTTTGGGGTGAGGCGCTCGGGGGTGTTGTCGCTTCGGAGCAGGAGGCGGTGCTCGGCGCGGCTGGTGAACATGCGGTAGGGTTCGACCGGCGTCTTGGTGACGAGATCGTCCATCATCACGCCGAGGTAGGCTTCGTCGCGGGCGAGGGTGACGAGGGGGAGTCCGAGCGAGTAGCGTGCGGCGTTGAGCCCGGCGATGAGGCCCTGACCGGCGGCCTCTTCGTAGCCGCTGGTGCCGTTGATCTGGCCGGCGAGGAACAGGCCTTCGACGAGCTTGGTCATCGCGGTCGCGCTGATCTGGTGGGGGCGGACCATGTCGTACTCGACGGCGTAGCCGTGCTGGAGAATCTCCGCGCGTTCGCAGCCTTTCATGGAGCGGACGATCGCGTCCTGCACGTCGCGCGGCAGACTGGTGGAGATGCCGTTGCAGTAGACCCAGTCGGACTCGTGGCTCTCGGGTTCGAGGAAGACGTGGTGCGAATCGCGCTGGGCGAAGCGGACGACCTTGTCTTCGATGGAGGGGCAGTAGCGCGGTCCGGCGGACTCGATCTGGCCTGAGTACATCGGGGCGCGGTGGAGGTTGGCGCGGATGAGGTTGTGGATCTCCGGAGTGGTTGCCGTGATGCGGCAGTCGACCTGAGGCAAGGAAGGCACGAAGGCACTGAAGCAAGAAGGCACGGAGGCACTGAGGCACGGAGGCACGGAGTGGGGGGAAAGGTCAGAGAAGGGGGTTGGCGGGTTGTCGCCCCACTGCGGTTCGAGGGTGTCCCAGTCGATGGTCGACCGCTTCAGCCGCGGGGGCGTGCCCGTCTTCAGGCGGCCGAGCTCGAAGCCGAGCTCGCGGAGGGTGTGCGAGATGCCGACGGCGGCGGCCTCGCCGATGCGCCCGCCCTCGGTGCGGCTCTCGCCGGTGTGCATGAGGCCGCGCATGAAGGTGCCGGTGGTGAGGACTACGGCGGGCGTGTGGAGGGTTCGCTCGCCCTGCGGGGTATTGAGGATGACCCCGGCGATGCGCGGCTGGTGCATGCCGATATCAATGAGGAAGCGCTCCACCGCGCCGGCGATCACCGTGATGTTGGGCCGCGATGCGATGAGGCGCTGGGTTTCGCGGGCGTAGGCGTGCTTGTCGCACTGGGCACGGGGGGACTGGACGGCGGCGCCCTTCGAGGTATTGAGCACCTTGAACATGATGCCGGTGGCGTCGGTGGCGCGGGCCATGAGGCCGCTGAGGGCGTCGATCTCGCGGACCATCTGGCCCTTGGCGAGGCCGCCGATGGCGGGGTTGCACGACATGACGCCGATCTTGGTTGGATCGAGCGTGACGAGCGCGACGTCGCGGCCGAGGTTTGCGGCGGCCCATGCGGCCTCGATGCCGGCGTGGCCGCCGCCGATGATGATGGTGTGGAAGTGGGATTGCATGTGACGGACCTGCGAACACACTGTATCCCCAGCGCCTACGATTCTTCGCCATGAAGAAGGTGACGTTTGAGATTCCCTCCGAGTACGGGGACTTGCTGGACCGGGTGTGGCCCGACGTTGCGCAGGCGGCACGAGAAGCACTCGCGATCGAGTCTTATCGTTTGGGGAAGATCAGCCTGGGAGAACTGGCGGGTCTTCTTGGGCTTGAAACGAGTATCGAAGGCTTGGAGTGGCTGCGTGCGCACGGGCACACGCTGAACTACGGCGTTGAGCAGTTCGAGGAAGATATGCGGACGCTCGACGAACTTGAGAAGCGGGGCATCCTGCCGAACGTGCCCAGGAACAAGGAAGCGGCGTGATGCTGGTCGTTTCCGATGCTTCTCCACTGAACATTCTGATCCGGTGCGGGGACGCGGGGGTGCTTCCCGTTGTCTTCGGGAGCGTGCTTATCCCTCCCGCGGTGCGTCATGAGTTGACCGCGGCGCGCACGCCGCCCGATGTCAAGGAGTTTGTGGCTGATCCGCCTTCTTGGCTTGTCGTTCGAGCACCGACGCGGCAGCTTGTTGGCGAGACGAAGGGGCTGGGGGAGAGAGAGGCTGTGGCACTCGCGCTTGAACTGAAGGCCGACACGCTGCTGGTGGACGACCTGCGAGCACGACGCGACGCGGCCAATCTGGGCATCGCGGTCACAGGGACTCTCGGGGTGCTGGAACGTGCGTCGGCACGGGGGCTGCTGGTGCTTGAACCGGCAATCGAGCGGGCACGCGGTGTCGGGTTGATCGTGGCCGATGAACTTGTGCAGGCGGCGCTTCGGCGCGATCGCGCTCGGCGTGAGCGAAGTTGAGGCCGATGCATTCCTACTTGTCCACGGGCGTGATGTCCACCACCACTGGCAAATGGTCGCTCGCGTAACCGTCGGGCTTCTTCGCTGTGCGCCAGTCTTCCTCGCGGCGGAGCTGCGGGGTGCCCAGGACGAACGCGGAGCCTTCGACGATCTCTTTGTTCAGGCCGGGGCTGACGAGGATGTGGTCGATGTCGCGGTTGCTGGCGTGGGAGATGAAGCGGGGGTCGCCGGGGTCGTGGGTGCCGGTGGCGTCGATGAGGCCGGCCTGGAGGTACATGCGGACGGACTTCTGATCGGAGCCGGCGTTGAAGTCGCCGAGGATGGCGATGTTGGGGGTGCCGGAGTCGCCGCCGAGGCGCTTGTAGATGTCGATGATGCCCTTGCTCTCGGCTTCGCGGCGGAAGTTGAATCCTCGGCCGGATTTCTGGTGCACGATGATCAGCGTGAGGCGGTAGGGCTTTGCCTTCTCGCCTTCCTTCGGCGTGGGGGCCTTCTCAGCGGGGACTTCGATGGTCACGCACAGCGGAGAGCGGCGCGAGACGAGGGGCTTGCCGGCGTTGTCGTTGGGCTTGCCGTCGATGGTCTCGGGCTCGACGCCCTCCAGGGGCATGACGGGCCAGGTCTCCGCGTGGATGATTGGAAAGCGCGAGAAGACGGCCTGCTCGATGCCGCGCTCGGCACCGACATCGACGGAATGGACGTGCGTGTAGCCGAGGTCTTTGGCGTACTTCTCGCGGAACTCGATGAGGGCGTCGTAGCTCTCAATCTCCTGCAGGGCGACGATGTCGGCGTCGATGCGGCGCATGGCCTGGGCGACGGCCTTCTGATGCGCGGCGGGCTTGGTGTCGTCGAGGTCTTCCTCGCTGCCACTAAGGGAGAGGTCGTCCTGGTCGTCGAAGAGGTTCTCGAGGTTGTATGTGGCGAGGCGGATGGTGCCCGGTGTGCGCGGCTTGGGCTCGGGCGAGCCGATGCGGGGAGCGTCCTGGGCGAGGGTGGGCAGGGCCAGAAAGAGCAGTGCGAGGATGAGCGCGGCGGCGTGGCGGGTGTGCATCGTGGTGAATCCGGGGCGGTATGACGGGCTGTGCAGTTGGAGTCTCGGAGTATAGAGCGGCAGGCGGAGAACCCTGACAGTCACCGAGCGTGGCTGGGATGAGACACGTGAGGGCTTGATTCCGTGGCGAGAACGGGTGCCCTGAAAGGGGGCCTCGCGTTTTCCTCAGGAATCTGCGATCCTCCCGACCCCTCGCGCGTCGATAGGAGTGAGGACGCTGTCAGCGAGAAGGAACGCATGCAAAGCCGAGCGACTGTGAAAATGAAGTGGTCCGGGATTCTGGGTGCGGTGATCGCCGCCGGGATCGCTGCGGCGTGCGCGGGCGGGTGCATGCGGATGCAGACGCAGCGGACGACGTTGGAGCACAAGTCACAGGTGGTGACGCCCGAGGGGGGCGCTGTAGCGACGGCGGGGGTCGAGCAGAACGATCAGCGGTAACGGGCCGGCGGTGCGTTCAGCGCAACGCCGCGTGTTGTCATCGCGCTGGCTTCCGCGTGATTGCGATCAGAATCAGTGCGCGGGCGCCGGCGTCGTTGTCGGTGGGTGCGGCTTGCCGTCTGCGGGTGGCGCTTTGCGGGGGGAGAGCTTCTCCGCCGTCCACGTGATGGCAACGTAAAGAGCGGGGGTAAAGAGAAGGCCGAGGATGGTGACGCCGATCATGCCGCCCATGACGGCGGTGCCGAGGCTTCGGCGACCGGCGGCACCGGCGCCGGTCGCGAGGACGAGGGGGAGCACGCCGAGGATGAACGCGAGGCTGGTCATGAGGATGGGTCGGAAGCGTGTGCGGGCGGCTTCGACGGCGGAATCGACGATGCCCTTGCCCTCGGCCCGGTTCTCGCGGGCGAACTCGACAATGAGGATTGCGTTCTTGGCCCCGAGGCCCACGAGCAGCACGAGACCCACCTGGGTGAAGATGTTGTTGTCGAGGCCTGCGAGCGTCAGGCCTTCGACCGCGCCGAGGACCACCAGCGGGATCGAGAGGATGACGCTGAGCGGGGCGGTCCAGCTTTCATACTGCGCGGCGAGGATGAGGTACACGAGGATGATGGCGAGCGCGAAGACCATCGCGCCCTGGGTGCCGATGCGCTTCTCCTGGAAACTCATCGCGGTCCACTCGTAGCCGACGCCCTGGGGGAGCTTGTCGGCGGCGACCTGTTCCATGATGTTCAGGGCCTCGCCGGAGGAGACGCCGGGGGCGGGGAAGCCGTTCACCGTTGCGGACTCGTACATGTTGTAGCGGGCGACCTTCTGATCGCCGACGGAATCGCGGATGGTGGCGACGGCGGTGAGGGGGAGCATGTCGCCGGCGGCGTTGCGGACTTCGAGGCGGCCGATGTCGTCGGGGGTGAGGCGGAACTGCGACTCGGCCTGGGTGTTGACCTGGAAGGTGCGGCCGAAGAGGTTGAAGTCGTTGACGTAGGTTCCGCCGAGGGCGGTCTGGAGGGTGTCAAAGATGCCGGGGAGGGGGATGTTGCGCCGCAGGGCCTTGTCGCGGTCGATGTCGGCGTAGACCTGCGGGACGGCGGGTGTGTAGCCGCTGTAGGCGAAGCCGATCTTCGACTGCGTGAGCGCGGCCTGCACGGTCTCGCGCACGGCGTTATCGAGGCCCGCGGTGCCGACGGACGCGCGATCGACAAGGCGCATGTCAAATCCCGACGCGTTGCCCAGGCCGCTGATGGCGGGGAGCGAGAAGACGAGGAACTGGGCCTCTTGGATGGCGGCGGTCTCGCGCTGGATCTCGGCCATGATCTGGCGGATGCCGCGGCCGGTCTTCGTGCGTTCGTCCCATGGTTTCAGGACGATCCACGCGTTGGCGTAGTTGGGGCCGTTGCCGTCGAGGATGGAGAAGCCGCCGAGGGAGATGACGTTCTGGACACCTTCGACATCGGAGACGAGGCCCTGGACACGATCGATAACGGCCTGGGAGCGCTCGAGTGAAGCGCCGTTGGGAAGCTGGGCGGACACGACGACAAAGCCGAGGTCTTCTTCGGGCACGAAGCCGGTGGGGATGGAGGTGTAGCGGTAGCCGGTGTAGAAGAGGACGCCGGCGAAGAGGACCAGGGTGAGGATCGCGGCCTTGCCGAGGCGGCGGGCGATGGCGGCGTAGACGGCGGTGACCGCGTCGAAGACCTTGTTGAAGATGGTCGCGGGGAGGCGGACGAGGCGGCCGATGGGGCCGGGTTTGTGGTGCGGGTCGTGCTTTTTGAGGAGGACGGCGCACAGGGCGGGGCTAAGGGTGAGGGCGTTGATGCCGGAAAGGAGCGTGGAGGCGGCGATGGTGAGGGCGAACTGGCGGTACATCTCGCCGGTGATGCCGGGGAGCGCGGCGGTGGGGATGAAGACGCTCATCAGCACGAGTGTGATGGCGACGACCGGGCCGAAGATCTCGCCCATGGCTCGCTCCGTGGCCTCCTTGACGGTGGCGGCACCGAGGGCGAGGTTGCGCTCGACGTTCTCGACGACGACGATGGCGTCGTCCACGACGATGCCGATCGCGAGCACCAGGCCGAACATGGTGAGCATGTTCACGCTGAAGCCCAGCGCGGCCATGAAAACGAAGGTGCCGATGAGGGCGACGGGGATGGTGATGGTGGGGATGAGCGTGGCGCGGAAGTTCTGCAGGAACACCAGAACGACGATGAACACGAGGACGAAGGCCTCGATGAGGGTGTGCTTGACCTCTTCCATCGAGGCCTTGATGAACATCGAGGCGTCGTAGAAGAAATCGCCCTGGAGACCTTCCGGGAAGTCCTTTTTGAGTTCTTCGAGCTTCTTCTGGAGGAGGTCCGCGGTCTCGACGAGGTTGGCGCCGGGCAACTGGTAAACGGGCATGATGGCCGAGGGCTTGCCGTTGAAGCGCGAGAGGGTGGTGTAGTCCTTGGCACCGAGTTCGACGCGGGCGATGTCGCGGACGCGGACGACGGCGTCGCCCTCGCCTCGCTTGACGACGATGTCCTTGAACTGCTCGGGGTCGGAGAGGCGTCCGAGGGTGGTGACGGTGAGTTCGAAATCGGTTCCGGCGGGGGCTGGCTGGCGACCCACGACGCCGGCGGCGACCTGGACGTTCTGCTGGCGGATGGCGTTGTTGACGTCGGTGACGGTGAGGCCGCGGGCCTTGAGTTTGAGCGTGTCGAGCCAGACGCGCATGCCGTACTCTTTGGCGGGGAGGATGTTGATGCCGCCGACGCCGTAGAGGCGGGCGATCTCGTCCTGCATGCGGATGGTCATGTAGTTCGAGAGGAAGATGTCGTCGTAGCGGCCGTCTGGGCTGGAAATGGCGATGACGCCGACGAGCGCGGGGGACTGCTTGCGGGTGGTGACGCCCTGGCGGCGGACGTCTTCGGGGAGCTTGTTGACGGCGATAGCGACGCGGTTCTGCACCAGCACCGCGGCCATGTCGATGTTGGTTCCGGTTTCAAAGGAGACGTCGAGTGAGTAGCGGCCGTCGCTGGAGGTCGAGGCCATGTAGATCATGTTCTCGACGCCGTTGACCTGTTGCTCGATGGGCGCGGCGACGGTGTCGGCGACGGTGCGGGCGTTGGCCCCGGGGTAGAAGGCCTCGATGCGCACGATGGGCGGCGCCAGGTCGGGATACTGCGCGACGGGGAGGCGCATGTACGCGACCGCGCCCAGCAGCACGATCACGATGGAGATCACGCAGGCGAAAACGGGGCGGCTGATGAAGAACTTGGAGAACATTGGTGGTGCCTGCGGAGTCGTGGAGAGCTTCGGGCGTCAGACAGCAGAGGGCGTGTGCGTGGTCGTCGCGGGGACCTAGCTGGGCTTGGCCGCGGCCGGTGCGGCGACTGTGACGGGCGCCCCGGGGCGGCAGCGCTGGACACCGTTGATGACCACGCGGCTCTGCGGCTCAAGGCCCTCGATAATCTCGCGGTCGCGCTGGACGCGGGCACCGATGGTGACGTTCCGGCGTTCGACCTTGCTCTCGGCGTTCACGACGAAGACGTAGCGCCCGGCCTGATCGGCCTGCACCGCGACATCGGGCACGAGGACGACATCGCGCTCGCCGAGGCGTGCCGCGACGCGGACGAACATGCCGGGGAGGAGGGCGTCGGTGGGGTTGTCGAAGGCTGCTTCGATGGCGATGGTGCCGGTGGCGGCGCTGACGCCGGCGTCGGCACGGACGAAGCGACCCTCGAAGGGGTAATCGTCGCGGTCGGGGAAGCCCAGGAGCACGACCTGATCGGACCGGCCGTCTTCGCCGGGGCGGCGGTTGGCGTTTCGCTCACGGAGGCGGCGCAGGGTGCGCTCGTCCATGGTGTAACTGGCGTACATCTGGGCGGTGTTGCTGAGTTCGCACAGCAGGTCCGAGGCGGAGATCAACTGGCCAATGTCGCGGGTCGTGATGCCGACGCGGCCGTCCATCGGGGCGACGATGTTGGTGTACTCGACGTTGAGGTTGGCGGTGGTGAGGGAGGCTTTGGCGAGGTCGAGCTGGGCCTGGGCGCCGTCGCGGTCGGCGGTGGCCTTGTCGCGCTCGAGTTCGGACACCGCCGCGGCCTGAACCGCTTCCGACACGCGCTTGAGGGTGATCTCGGCGAGCTTCAGCGCCGACTCACGCGCGGCCACCTCGGCCTGGGCCTGCTTCTGGGCGGCGATGAAGGGGCGCGGATCGATGACGTACAGCACGTCGCCCTTCTTGACGCGGTCGCCGCCCTTGATGCGCTTCTCGGCGATGTAACCGGCGACGCGGGCGCGGACCTCGACGCGCTCGCCGGCGCGGAGGGTGCCGGTGGTCTCGAAGAGCTCGGGCACCTGCTTGGCCTGCGGGGTCGCGACCGTCACTTCCGGGGGCGGGGGCGGGACGTACGCGTTCTGAGGGCGCTTGCACGCAGGGAAGATCGCGGCGAGCGAGACCAGTGCAAGTGCGAATGGCGCAGCGCTGCGGTGAGGGCGGGTCACGCGGGGTTGGTTCATGGTGGGCCTGACTGGGAGCGCAGGGAGGGGTCCGGACGCGGCGGGACGGACAGGGCCAACCGCGTCTGCTGCGGAGTGTAAAGTGGATGACCTGTCCCCGTGTGGACAGGTCCGCGCCGGAGCGTGGGCGTCCGCTGCGCCAGGTACCTCAACGGAACCAAGTGGCGGGGTGCCGCGTCGCGGACGGCCATGAATCAAGTCGCCCGATTGCAGTGAGCCAAACTATGCCCAGCCTCGACATCGTTTGCCGTGTGGACTACGCGGAACTGGACAACGCGATCAACAACACCAAGAAGGCGATCGCGCAGCGGTTTGACTTCAAGAACTCGCCGGTCGAGATCGAGGTGGACAAGAAGGAGAAGAAGCTGAAGGTCTGGGCCGAGGACAAGACCAAGCAGGAGGCGGTGAAGGAGATGTTCCTCAGCGCGGCGATGAAGCGGGGGTTCGCCGTGAAGACGTTTGAGTTCAAGGAGGCCGAGGTGGGCCTAGGGGGCCGGATGAAGCGGGAGGTGAAAGTCCGCGACGGGCTGGAGCAGGATGCCGCGAAGGAGCTTGTGAAGATCATCAAGGCGACAGGGCTCAAGGTGCAGGCGTCGATCCAGGGGGAAGAGGTGCGGGTGACGGGGAAGAAGATCGATGACCTGCAGGCGATCATGGCGCACCTGAAGACAGCGTCGGAGTTGCCGCTGCAGTATGTGAATATGAAGAGGGATTAGGCACTGGGCACTGGGCATCAGGGTCTGGTGGGTGCCGGGGTACGGCGTCATCGCCGTGCCCCGCGGGTCAATTGAATGCCGAGCGGGGCACGGCGATGACGCCGTACCCCGGCACCCGGCTGAACTGCGTTGGTTGTCTACTTGCCGCGGGCTTCGGGGGTGTTGGCTCGAATGTTCATCGATGCGAGTCGGGCGGTTTCGCTGATGCGAGAGGCGCGGGTTTCGGGCTTTTTCGCGAGCGTGATCCACGTGAGGATGGCCTTGCGGACTCCCTTGGGGAACGCGTCGAAGTTGGCACGGGCCTCGCGGAGTGCCTTCAGGGCGGCGGCGAGGTCGGGGGGGATTTCGAGCGATTCCGCCGCGTCGAGCGTGGTCCACGTGCCGTCACGGATGGCGGCTTCGATCAGCCGCTCCCCCGCCGGGGTCATGAGGTTTCGCTGTCGGAGCGACTCGATGCGGCGTTTGTTCACCGCGGACCAGACGCTGCGCTTCTTCCGCGGCGAGAAGTACAGCATGGCCTGCTCTGCGCTGAGCGAGCGGACAACGCTGTCGATCCAGCCGAAACACAGGGCCTCCTCGACGATGTCGTCGTACGAGAGGGATCGGGCGGCATCGGCGGACTTTTTGTCGTAGACGAGCCAGATCGGGCCGTGGTCCTGGTGGTTCTTCCGGAGCCACGACCGGAGGGCGGGGCGGTCTTTGATGTGGATTCTTGGGGCGGCGTCGCCGATGGGGTGCTTCCGCCTTTGGGCAGCGGCGTTTGGGGAGGCGGAGGGACTTCGCTTGGCGACCTTCTTCTTGGCCATCGGCGGGACGATAGCGGGGGCGAACCAACGTAAACTCGGCGCATGGTGCCACGGGTCTCGCTGCCGGTTTCGCTGGGTCTCGCCGGGTTTTCGCCGGGTGGGGTGGTTTCGCTGCGCTCGCAGATCGAGGCCGCGGCGGGGTTGGGGCACCGGGCGGTGACGCTGAACGCGGCTGCGGCCGACGGGAAGCCGCGCGACCTCGGGCGGTCGGCTCGGCGTGATCTGGCGGCGCTGATCCGGCGCCACTCGATGGTGTGCCCGGGTGTGGACCTGTGGCTCCCGGCGGAGCATCTGGTGCAGCCGGCGAACTCGCAGCGGGCGATCGAGGCGCTGGTGGACGCGGCGGAGTTTGCCGCGGAGATGGCGGAGTTGACGGGGGCCACGTCGGGCGGGGCGGTTTCCGGGAGGGCGGTGCTTTCGACGTCGCTGCTTTCGCCCGGCGTCGAGGGGATGGGCGGGGTGCTGGACGTGCTGCGGGACCGGGCGACGGCGGCGGGGGTCCGGGTGGCGGATCACCGGTGGCCGAGGCCGGCCGCCTCGGAGGGTGGCGCGGAGGAACCTGCGGACTCGCCGCTGGGCATCGGGATCGATCCCGCGGGGATGATGCTGGCGGAAGGGCCGCTGGCGGACCCGGGAGCGGCGGTGTCGAAGTTCGGAAGGCGGGTGTTCGGAGCGCGGCTATCGGACGCGAACACCACCGGGCGGTGTCCGGTGGGCGATGGTCGGGTGGATGTGCTGGGGTACGCCGTGGCGCTTGCGACGGCGGGGTACTCGGGGTGGGCGGTGGTGGACGTGCGTGGTTTGAGAGATTCGGTGGCCGGGGCGCGGGCGGGGTTGGTGTAGAGCAGCAGAGCAAAGCACAGAGCACAGAGGACAGAGCACAAAGCACAGATTCGGAGCGGAGATTCGCTCGTTTGGCGGGGTGGGTGGAGCCAGCAGGCTTTGTGCGGTGTCGTTGGCTTACGCGCGCGGCTCGGGCGTGTGCGGCGTGGGTTCATCGTCCGGAGCGAGGCGCGTGATGATCCGTGCTCCGATCGCATCGCCCATGACGTTCACGACGGTGCGTCCCATGTCGAGGACGCGGTCGACGCCGATGATGATGCCGATGGTCCAGAGGGGGAGCTGCGGTGCGCTCTCACCCATGGTCGCCTTGAGGCTGCTGTTGACGGCGCCGATCACGATGGCCATGGTGACCAGCCCCGCTCCGGGGATGCCCGCGGCACCGATGGCCGCGAGGGTCGCGGTGACCAGGATGATGAACTGCTGGCCGAGTCCGAGGTTGAACGCGGGGTTGTCTGTCGCGAAGAGCTGGAACAGGAAACTCACCGCGACGGCTTCGTAGAGCGCCGTGCCGTTCATGTTCACCGTGGCCCCCAGCGGCACGCTGAAACTGACCGCGCGTTTGGAGCAGCCGTTCCGCTGGCATTCTTCGATGGTGACTGGGAGCGTCGCGTTGCTGCTGCTGGTGCTGAAGGCGGTGATGATGACGCGGCGCATGTCCCACAGGAACTTGTAGGGGTTGCACCGTCCCAACACCGCCAGCACGATTGGGAGCACCACCACGAGGTGCGTAACCAATCCCACGACCACGACCATCATGTACTTCGCGAGCGGGCCCACGAGTTGGGCGAGACCGACCTCCCCCACTCTTGCCGCGACGAGGCAGAGGATTCCGATTGGCGCGAGCCAGATGACCCACATGACGATCTTCAGGAGCGCGGCGTTCACGCCCTCCATGAAGTCGATCACCGGCTTGGCAACCGACCCCGAGAGGACCAGCGCCAGGCCGGCGACGACTGCGAAGACGATCACGCCGAGGGTGTTGCCGTCGACGGCGGTCTTCAGGATGTTGTTTGGGACGATGTCGTAGAGCAGGGTGACGAACGAGCCGAGGACGGTCGTCGGCGCGGCCGTGACCTTGGACTCGATGCCTTCGGACTTGAATGCGGTCTGTCCGCCGCTGCTGAGGGATTCGCTGCTGACGCCGGCACCGGGCTGGAAGAGATTGACCAGTGCGAGGCCGAGGGTGACGGCGAGGATGGTGGTGAAGACGTAGTACGAGAGGGTGGCGCCGCCGATGAGGCCGAGGCGTTTGGGGTTGCCGATGCTCGTGACGCCGCAGAGCACCGAGGCGAAGACCAGGGGGATGACCAGGGCGCGGAGGGGTCGGATGAACAGGAGATCGCCGACGGTGCGCCACGGTTCTGCGGCGGCGGCGAGGGCCTTCTGCATGGTGCCTGGGGCGGAGATGGCGGCGGCGGCCTTCTGCGCGGCTTCGTCGGCGGGGTTTGCGCCCGCGGCGGCGCGGAGCGACATCAGTTCACTCGCCGGGTCGGTGGGATCAAAGCGTGCCGCGATGGGGTCGTGCAGCAGGAACTGCCCGATGACCACACCCAGGACGAGGGAGAGGAGGATCAGGAGGGTGAGCAGGTTCTCCTTCTTCATGGGGCGTGAGGGTACCGGGAAGTGGCCGAGCGGCTGGGGGGGCGAGTGGTGGAGTGCCCTGACGCGGTGCGGGCACGGCGGCGTTATTCATCCACCGACGGCCCACGCGGGGGAGCGGGTTGGGGTTGTGGGCGGGGAGTTATTCGACGGT
>CAYZFW010000006.1:0-18530 GCA_964477615.1 uncultured Phycisphaeraceae bacterium
GTGTACTACGCCAAAGCGCTGGCGATCCGCGAGGCGCTCAGTTCGGAATCGCCGGATGATGCATCGATCAAGGCGGGGCTGGCGCTGACGCACCGGGCGCTGGGCGACGTCACAGGGAAGTCCGGCGGCGATACCGGGAAGCGGCTCGCCTCGTACGAGACGGCGCTGGCGATTCTCCGCTCGCTGCCGCCGGTTGCTGACAAGGACAAGCAGGCGAATATCGAGGCGAACATCTCCGGTCTGCTGATGTCGATCGGCGGCGCGAAAGCAACTTTGGGTGACCTTGCGGCGGCGGACGCGGTCTATGCCGAGGCCGCGTCGGCACGCGAGCGGGCGTACCTGGCGGAGAAGTCCAAAGCGACACGGCGCGAGTACGCCGCGGCGCTGGCGGCGTGGTCCGACGTGGCGAAGCGGCGCGACGAGAGGGGCGTTGCGCTCGAGCGTGCTCGCACGGCTCAGGCCCTGCGTGAAGAGGCCCTTCGTGAGTTCCCCCAGGATCCGACCGCGCAGCGGGACTGCGCAATGGGCCTCGCCCGATTGGGCGATCTGGGGACGGACGCGAAGGACCCCGCGGCGACCGAATCAGCGCTGACCGATCTTGCCCGCGCCGAGGTGATTCTCAACGGCACGCTGGAGAAGGACGCGGCAAACGAGCGGTCGCGTGAGGACCTCGGCACGGTGCTGGAATTGAAGGCCAAAGCGCTGCGGGCGCTGGCGCGCTGGGAAGAGGCCGCGGCGGTGGGCGCGGCGCAGACCCGCAACGCCGACGAGATTCTCGCCCACAAGCCTTCAAACGGCATTGCGCGGCTGCAGGCGGCGGCGGCGCGGGTCGCCGCGGGGAGGGCGCTGACGCGTGCCGGTAAGGCAGGCGAGGCGTTGACGCCGCTGCGCGACGGGCTGGCCCGGTGGCGCGACCTTGCGAAGAACGATCCGAAGAACGTCGAGACGGCGCGGAATGTCGCGGTCGCGCTTTCGTCCCTTGGGGATGCGCTGGCGAAGGGTGGCACGGCGGAGGGCGTGAGCGAGGCTCGCGCGGCGTACACGGAAGCGATCGGCCTGTACGCCGGGTTCAAGGCCTCTGGTACGGCGAGAGCAGACGACGAACAGACGATCGCGGACCTTCAGACTCGCCTTCAGGCGCTCGACGGTTCACGGCCCACCCCGTAGCGGGATCCATGTGAAAATGATGTTGGGCTGGCCGACTGCGTCGGCCGGATTCCGTCCTGAATCGGTCGGAATATCGGTCGCGCATGGGATCTTCTCGAACTTCTCTCTTGCGGCGGCACGGGTGAAAGAGGACAATGTGTGTTGGGAGCGAATGGGTCGGTCCTCGCCGGGTACGGGGTGTCTCCACCTCATTCGGAGGGAGTTGGTTTCGATGGCACATCGCGGCCTCTTTCCGATCTTCCTCTCGGTGGCGGCGGCCCTCAACGCCACCGGCCGCGTACGCGGCGCGACGTTTCACGTCCGCACGGACGCCTCGCCCGGCGGAGACGGCCTGTCCTGGGTGACTGCGTTTCCGACGATTGCAGAGGCCATGTCGGCGGCGGATACGAACGCCGGGACAGACGACCTCTGGATCGCGGGCGGGACCTACCGAGCGCCGCTGGGCGGATGGACGCTGAGCAACCTGCGTCTGTTCGGCGGGTTCGCGGGCACCGAGACTTTGCTGAGCGAACGCAGCATCACCGCCAACCAGACGGTTCTCACCGGCGATCAGATCGGGGATGACGCGCCCATCGATATCCGTGCTTTTGCGGGCGGGCTGACGGGACCTGTCCTTCCGCCCGAGTTTGTCGACAACGTGCCGCAAATTCTCTTGATGAGGAGCGCGACGCTCGACGGCGTGACGGTGACTGGCGTCAACACGCCGGACGGTGCGGCGTGCGTCACGTCCAACTCCACAATCCGCAACTGTCTTTTCCGCGACCACTTCGGCGGGGCGGTCATCTCGATCGCCAACAACATCGTTGCCACGTCCACCTTCGTGCGTTCGGTCACGACCACCCGGGGGGCGGCGATTGCGCAGATTCCCGGCGGAATCGGCGCGCAGCCCGTACGCGTCTACAACTGCCGGTTCCACCAGAACTACGCGGTTTCGGGTGGCGCCGTGGCCGCGACGCACCACGGTGTGCTGCTGGCCAACTGCGTGTTCACGGGGAACGTCGCGGTGCAGGGCGGGGCCGCGCTGCATGTCGACCAGCAGGTCGCGGCCGCGGCAGGAATGACGGTTGATCTCGTCAACTGCACGGCCGTCCGCAACAGGCAGCTCCTTCCCGAGACCGGCGTCACGGGTGTCGCGGTGTACACGCGGAGCATTCAGGGCGGTACCCAGGTGCGGGTGCGCAACTCCATCGTGATCGAGAACACGATGGCCGGGTTTGCCCAGAACCCTGCTTTCGCTGTCGATATCGCCCGCGCGTCCTCGGGTTCAGGCGGCGTGCTGAATCATGTCGTCGAGCGTTCTCTCGCCACGGTCGAGCCCACCATCCCGCTCTCGGCCCCGATCAACCCGCCGGGGTCGCCCGTGCCACCGCCGGGCTTCGAGGCCCTTTCCGGCAACGACGCGATCCTCGGCACCGTTGACGACGAGCCGCGGCTGATGCCGAGGGTAACCCCGTGCACCGACCGCGCCCAGGGGAGTTCGCTGCCCGCTGACGAGGCCGATCTGGACGAGGACGGCGATGTGTCTGAGCCGCTACCCATCGATATCAACGGTCTCCCCCGAGACTGTGATGACCCCGATGTCGTCGGACCAACCGGCGGCACGCTCGATGCCGGGGCGGCGGAATTGCAGAGCGGTGCCGGGATGCTCGTGACGGGTGGGGGCGTCGTCGAGTTTGACCCAGACTCGGGCGACACGTTTGCTCGGCTGCTTGTTCCGAGCGGGTGCGCGATTGTGAACCAGCAGCCCGCCGGCATCGCCACGATGCAACTCACGGAGACCGCTCTCCCCGCAGTGGTGGTCTCAGGTTTTCTGGAGTTGGAACGCGTGGCACTTTCCACGCCCGGGGATGTCTGGATCGGCGATCCTGCGGGAGGAGGGGGACTCGCGATCTTCGATGACGTCCCGCCCGGAACGCTGATGATCTCGTGCAGATCGCTGGACTTTCGGAACATCGGATCGAACCGCATCCTTCAGCCCGTGTCCGTGGTTGCCACGGAGGGCTTGCGGGTTCGCACAGGCTCTTCGCTTGCGCTCAGCCGAAACTTCGAGCTCGTTGGGCAAGTGCTCAATGAAGGCGGGTTCATCCTCGCACGTTCACCCGGCCCAATCAACCGAGTCACGATTCACTCTGGCGGCTACGCGCAGGCTGCCACCGGCCGTCCCGGCGACCCTGCGCCCCTCATCAGCCTCTGGGCCTCGGGCAAAGGCACCAACGCGTCGCTTACTTGCGACGGCCCGCTGCTGTTGCTGGGCACGATCGAGGTCTCGCTCGGCGACGTCCCGCCGGAAGGCCCGCCCATCGGCCAGTCGTGGACGCTGCTGGCGGGCTCGTCGCGCTCGGGCCTGTTCGATACAGCGTTCCTACCCGGATGGACCGATCGGCTGACGCGCCTGGTCTACACATCGACGGACCGCGCATCGACGGTGGTGGCCCAAGTGGAATCGCGCGACAATGTCGTGGCCCTCGACCCGCCGCTCGGTTTCCCGGTCCCCGGCACGCCCCGCGCCGCGGCGGCGGGCAAGGTCCACGCGGCGGCGTACCCCAACCCGGATCTCGCGGTGGTCGTGCCGGATCCGACGAACCCCGGCACGGCCCCGGGGACGCTTCGCGTGCTGCTCAACCAAGGCAACACCGCGACATCCTGGAACGGCTACGCCGCCGTCACGATCACGAGGCCAACAGGAATCGATCCGACGGGTGTCGTGATCGCCGAGCTCACCGGCGACAACCACAGCGACATCGCCGTCACCAACCGTGGCAGCGATAGCGTTCGGGTGTTCATCAACAACGGGGCGGATGACTTTCCGACATTCACCGATCTTCCGGTTCTCAATGCGCCCGAGTCGCTGGCTGCGGCCGACTTCGACGCCGACGGGGACACCGATCTCGCTGTCACCTGCTTCGACACCGCGGCGATGACGGGGATCGTTCGGATCTTCAAGAACAACGGTGCGGGCGTGTTCGCGTTCAGTTCCAAAGCTACGCTCGGCTCCAACCCCACAGCGATCATCGCCGCCGACCTCGACAACCAGAACGGTCCGGACCTCGCCATCGCCGACACCGGGGATGATCGCGTCGCGGTGTTGTTTAACAACGGCACGCTGTTCCGGGCGTGGCAGGGCTTCCGGCCCGTCCGCTTCACGGTCTGCGACGATGAGCCCTCAAGCATCCAACCCGGCAACATCGACAACGGAAAGGACGACAGCCTCATCACCGCCAACACCGGCGCTTCGGCGAATTCTGTCACCGTCCTTCGCCCCGCGGGACCCGGGGGCCCCGAGGACGACGGGTACACCTCGACTTCCGGCCCCATCGGAGAGACGCCGCGCTCGATCGCACTTGTCGATGTGAACAACGACGGCCTCGACGACATCGTCGCGGTAGCGACGGTGCCCGGGATGCAGCAACCGACCCTACGACTGCTCATCGCGGGCTTCGACGAGGCCGCAAACGTTGTCTTCACGCAGGCCCCCGAGATCGCCACCCCCACTTCGCCTTCGCTGGTTCTCGCGGCGGACCTGGATAACGACGGCTCGAACGACGTTGTCACCGTGGGCACGGGCGGTGACGTGCGCGGGACCGGAACGGACATGAACAATGTCGCTGCAGTACTCACCCGCCCGCCCTGCCCGGCGGACCTCGTGGTGGACGCGGGTGTGAACACTGCGGACCTCGTGTATTTCCTGGGGAGATTCGGCCAGCCGCCCACACCGGGAACCCCCGCGTTCCGCGCAGATTTCAACCGAGACGGCTCGGTCAATACGGCAGATCTGGTGTTCTTCCTCGGACGCTTCGGGCAGGCGTGCCCATGATCATGATGGTGAATGAAATGATGATCCGTCGACTTCGCCCCAGCACCCTTGGGCTCACGGGCACCTTGCTCGTGGGTCTCGCGGTTCCCGACCCGGACCCCGTTTCCGGCCAGTCGTTCAACATCGATATCGACACCACCAGCACGAGCATTACCGGAAACGGGCCGCCGTCTTCCGCGTTCGGGGCCGCGGGGCTGCCGGGGGTGTGGAACTCGCTTACCGGCGGGTCGATGGGATTGGTCCGCATCGACGGGGTCGCGTCGTCCGCGACGATCACACGCTCGACCACCGCGACCACTTCGGGCTTCAACAATGCGAGCACAACCGGCGACGCCGAGAAGCTGATGGACGATTACCAGCGTTTCGACGCCGTGCCGTTCACGGTAACCATCGCCCACCTGCAGGCGGGGCACTACCGAGTGCTCACGTACGCCAACCGCGTGAACGGGTCGGGGAACCGGTCGAGTGTGTCGGTCGCGGGCAGCGTGAGCACAAACCCACAACTGATCGGCGGAGCGCTGTCGCTCAACACGTTCACCCGCGGCGTAACGCACGCCGAGCACGTGGTCGCGGTGACGGGGAGCGGTTCGATCACGATCACACTCGACAACAGCCCGCCCTCGGGCTCGGGCGGGCTCAACGGGATTCAACTTGTGCAGAGCACGCCCACGCGGCTGTACGTCGATGCCTCGAGACCGGGCGGGGGCGACGGGCTGTCGTGGGCGACGGCGATGAGCAACCTCCAGGCAGCATTGTCGCTCGCGTCTTCCTTGAATAATGTGACGGAGGTTTGGGTGGCGAGGGGGACGTACCGGGCCGGGAACGCCGGAGGACCGGGCTTTTCAGTTGGGACTGGTCAGCGGTTGTACGGCGGCTTTGCCGGGACAGAGACGACGCTGGCGCAGCGTGATCCGACTGCGAACGTGACCTTACTGAGTGGTGACGTCAACGGCGACGACCAGCCGGCGTTTGTGAATCGCACGGACAACGCAGGGCCGGTGTTGATGCTGGCGGGTGCGGCGTTGATCGACGGATGTACGGTGTCGGGCGGGCGATCCGCGACTGGGGGAGGGGTGGTTCTCTCCGGGAACGGCGGGCGGGTGGACCGCTGCGTCGTCCGCGACAACGAAGCCGATCTCGGCGGGGGCGTAGCGCTGGAGGCGTCGGGCTTCGTGGTTCGGAGTCACATCGAGGGGAATCGGGCCGGGGCGGGCGCGGGTTTCTGGAGCAGCGCGAACATCACGATGGTCTCGTGCATGCTGGCTTCGAACTCCTGCGGGGGCTTCGGCGGTGCCGGATTTATCAATGGGTCGGCGCGTTTGGATCAGTGCGTTCTGTCACAGAACACGGGGGCTGCCAGCGGCGGAGTGCTGGTTGTCGGATCCGTGACGGCAAGCAACTGCACATTCGTGCGGAACGGCGCGGCGTTCCTCCGGGCGGCGGGCTCGACCATTTCGATTCGGAACTCATACCTGCTTGGCGACCGCGCAGCGGACTTCTTCGGCACCGGGCCCGGGGTACTTCTGGGTTCGGATCCATTTGTTGAGAAGGTGAACTGTGTGGAATCGGTGCCGATCGCACTCGCCTGGGGAGCGGGGGTTGACGGCGTGGCGGGCACGGGCGACGACGACTACACGCCGTTGCCGAACGCGGCTGGCGTGGACTCTGTGACGAACCTGCTGCCTTCGGATGCGGCGGATCTGGACGGCGATTCAAACGTGACGGAGAGCGTGCCGCATGATTTTCGAGGAGCGCCTCGGGTGCAGGACACGCTCGGGGTGGGGAGCGGCGCACTTGCCGACGTCGGGGCGATCGAGACCTCCGGAACGGTGCGCACGGCGAATCTGGCTTCGGGCGCAGCGCTGCAATGGTCGTCCGCAGGATCCTGGTCCGGGGGCGTGCCGACCCCGCAGCACACCGCGGCCGTGGCCGGGAGTGGGCCCACGCGGCCGGTGCTGTGGTTGTCGGCCAACGCGTCCGCACGGCAGTTCGTCGCGTCGGGTCGTCTGCAGATGTTCCGCGATGGGGACATTCCCCGGACGCTGCTCATCTCAGGGGTGAGTTCGACCCCTTCGCCGGCGGTGGTGCTCACGGGTGACATCGAGTTTGGTCCGGGCTCTCTTTCGACATCTTCAGACGTGCGGGTGGGAGATGCCACCGACATGATCGCCACAAGTGTGGTGTTCCACGGGCCAGGGGCGGGACCGAGCCTGCTTTCGTGCCGCGACCTTGTGGTGGCTTCGGGTCTGGTGCGGCACGGATCGACGACGCTGAGCGCGAGCGGGACGATGCGGGTTCTGCCTTTGGGAACGCTGCATTCGGCAGGGACTCTCAGCGGGGACTTGGAGGTACAAGGGCGCCTGATCGCCGAGTCGGCGCGGATCACAGGAGACCTGGAGTGGAGGCGGTCGGCCTCGACGACGATGCAGCCCTCGCTGAGCATCAACGCCGACGCGGCCACGCCGGCGGACGCGTATCTCAGTGTCGATGGCTCGATCGACCTCGAAGGAACGGTATCGGTCACACTTGATCAGTCGGTACTCCCGGCGGTCGGGGCGTCGTGGACTCTGCTGACGGGGGGTTCGAGGTCCGGCGTCTTTCAGACCGCGTTTCTGCCCGGCGATGCGACCAAGGTCGTCCGGCTCATCTACCAGGACTCCGCGCGGTCGTCCGCCCTCATCGCCCAGGTTGACACGCGTGACAACGTGCAAAGCTTGAACCCGCCACGGGGATTTGCGGTGCCTGGGAGTCCCTCTGCGGCGGCAGTCGGCGATCTCGACGGCGACGGCTTCAGCGAGCTCGCGGTCGTGGTGCCCGATCCCGTGAACCCCACCGGTGCCAATGGCAAGCTCAAGATTCTGTTCAACCTCGGCTCTACGGGAACGTCGTGGAACGGCTACGCCGCCGTCATCTCGGAGTACAGCACGCAGTTCAACCCGTCTTCACTCTGCGTCGCCGACTTTGATGGCGACAACCGGCTCGACATCGCCGTGACCAACCGCAACGGCACCGGCGGGGCAAACGGAACCGTGTGCGTTTTCCGCAATCTTGGCGGCGGATCGCTCGGCGGGCAGATCGGTATCACCACGCAGATCGGAGCCGCACCCTCGGCCATCGGTGCAGAAGACATCACCGGCGACGGAAAGCCCGATCTTGTTGTCGCCAATTCGGCGGACGGATCGCTCACGATCCTTCAGAACACCAGCGCAGGGCTCGCGATCTCGTTCGCCGCCGCGCTCCCGTCGCCGACGACGGTCGGACTGAATCCTGTGGCGTTGTTCGCCGCCGACCTCGACGCCGACGGGGACATCGACATCGGCACCGCCAATCGAGACTCCGGCGATGTTTCGCTCCTGTTTAACCAAGGGACCGTTATCGCTCGCGAGGGCTCGGGCGAACGGGCGTGGTCGGGGGTGGCCCCGGTGCGGCACATCCGCGTCGAGAGCGAACCCTCCAGCATTCAACCCGGCAACATCGATAACGGCAAGGAGACGGAGATCGTCGTCACCAACGCCGGCTCCGGCACCGTGAGCGTTCTCCTGCGCGGCCCGGGCGGTGAGTATTCATCAAGTTCCGGACCGATCGGCACCGCGCCCTCTTCGGTGGTCCTCATCGACATCGACAACGACGCGGATGACCGCCCCGATATCCTCGCGGTGACACAGGACGGCGGCACGTCGCAGGTCGCCGTGCTCCAAACCGAGCTCGGTCCAAACGGCGAGATCCTGCTCACAAACAGCCCGGACATCACCCCGCCCGATCCGCCGAGCCTGATCCTCGCCGACGACGTCAACGGTGACGGAACAACCGACCTGATTGCCGTGAACCCGGATACGGTCGCGATGCGCGATTCCGACACCGGTGAGACACTCGGCACACGCGGCGCACCTCAGACCATCAAGGTGCAACTGAACTACAAGCCCTGCCCCACCGACCTGAACTATGACCGAGTGGTGAACGTCGCCGACCTGACGTTCTTCCTCGGCCGCTTCGGGCAGACGGCCACGCCGGGCTCACTCGCGTTCCGTGCTGACTTCAACAAGGACGGCGTGGTAAACACTCGCGACCTGACATTCTTTCTGAACCGGTTTGGTATCGCGTGCCCCTAACGGCGCGCGTGTTCGGGCTCCATTTGGGCAAGAGCCGCGCCGGATGTCCCAGAATGCGGCTTGCTCTCGCGCACTTTGTATCGGACTGTTCATGGATCAACGGTGCGGCGAGAACTGGATCTCGAATCGCCGCTCAGGGAGAAAGCCAATGAACGCCCGCAACATTTCAACCGCATCGCTCGCCTTGTGCGCCGCTGCCGCGAGCGCCGCGCCGATCCCCGTCACCAACTTCAGCTTCGAGGCGAACGTGATCCCGGTGAACACCTTTGCCGCGCTGATCCCGCAGGGGTGGCAACTGCACGACCCGAACTTCATCGTCGACCAGGGCGGCGATGCTGTGGGTGTGCTGCGCCCGACGAACATCTCGTTCTTCCCCGGCGGGACGACGCACGGCGACAACGCCGCGCTCATCTTCCTCGCGCAGCAGGTTGGCGGCGGCGAGGTGGGCCTTGCCCAGACACTGGGCGCCACGCTCCAGGTGAACACGCGGTACACACTGCGCGTGGATGTCGGCAATATCGCCTCGGGCACGAGCGTACCGCCGAACCCCGTGCAGTTCTTCAATCTCGACGGGTTCCCCGGCTACCGCGTCGATCTGCTCGCGGGCGGATTGCTCATCGCCACCGACAACAACACGCTCGCGCCGACCATCCCGGAGGGCGAGTGGCGTGAGAGCGTCGTGACGTTCGACGCCCTTCCCGGTCATCCGCAGATCGGCACGCCGCTGCGAATCCGTCTCGTGAATCTCAACATCCCCGGCACGCCGCAGGCTCCGGGGATCGAGGTTGACTTTGACAACGTCCGCCTGGACGCGTCGCCGATCCCGCCCCCACCCCCCGCGTGCGTAGGTGATCTCAATGGCGACAACGCCGTGAACACCGCCGACCTCACCGTGTTTCTTGGTCGCTTCGGCCAGAGCGGTCCCGCCGGAGCACCCGGCGACTTCAACGCCGACGGGAATGTGGACACGGCCGACCTTGTGACGTTCCTCGGGCGGTTCGGAAGCACGTGCCCCTGACGTGTCCGCGGGCGCGACGGTCGAGTCAGAGGTGGTACAACGATGGACTTGAGGATCGGTGCATCGCGTGCCTCGGGCCTATCATCTTGGCCCACGATGAAGGCCAATGACAGCACAATGCCCGCCGCAGACTCCGCCAATGACGGCGGTGTCCGCACCGTGTCCTTCGTCAGCCTCGGCTGCCCGAAGAACCTCGTTGATTCCGAGAAGATGCTCGGCCTGCTCGCGCAGGACGGCCTCGACATCGTCTCGCACGATCCCACAGCGGAACTCGACCCGGCCGACGCGATCGTCGTGAACACCTGCGGCTTTCTTGAGGCATCGAAAGACGAGTCTCTCGGGGTCATCAAGGACGCGATTGCGCTGAAAGAGCGCGGCAAGGTCAAGCGGGTCGTCGTCGCCGGGTGTCTCGTGCAGCGGCACCGGGCCAAGATGCTCGAGTGGGCTCCCGGCATCGACGCCATGATCGGTGTGTTCGACCGTGACCACATCGTCCAGGCCGTGCGCGGCGAGCGAGCCGCCCGCGCCACCCTCGCGCAGGCTTCCGACCAGCCGAAGTACTGGATCGCGGGAAACGCCCTCGCCGCGGCCTCTGAGCGCGGCATGGCCGTCGCCGGGCTGACCGTCAACGGCAAGGACGGCAAGGGGATCGGCTACTTCGAGGACGACTCGGCCCGCCTGCGTCTGACGCCGCGGCACTATGCCTATCTGCGCGTCAGCGAGGGATGCAACCAGAACTGCGCGTTCTGCACCATCCCCAGCATCCGCGGCAAGATGCGCTCCAAACCGCTGGACCGCATCGCCGCCGAGGCCCGCGAACTGCTCGAAGACGGGGCGTTCGAACTCAACCTCATCGGCCAGGATACGACGAGCTACGGCGATGACATCGGCGTCGGCTTCAACTACGACCGCAACAAGGGCGGCGGGCTTCCGATGATGCTCCGCGCGGTGAACGACGCCGTGGAGGCCAACGCGGGAAAGGGTTGGGTCCGGCTCATGTACGCCTACCCGACGAACTTCAACGACGACATGATCAAGGCCATCGCGGACCTGCCGCATGTCGTCAAGTACATCGACATCCCCCTGCAGCACGCCAGCAACAGCATCCTCAAGGCCATGCGCCGCAACGTCACGCGCGAGCACCAGACCGAGCTGATGCACAAGCTGCGTGACGCCGTGCCGGGCATGGCGATCCGGACGACGTTCATCACGGGCTTCCCGGGCGAGACCGAGGACGACCACGAACAGCTCATGGAGTTCGTGGACGAGATCGGCTTCGACGCGATGGGTGTGTTCGAATATTCCCGCGAGCCCGGCACGGTCGCGGGCACGATGGAGACCGACCCGGCCCTCGCCGTGCCCGCCGAGATCAAGGCCCGGCGCAAGGCCGAACTGATGCAGCTCCAGCAGGACATCGCCTTCAACCAGGCGAAGTTCCTCGCCGAGCAGTTCGATCCGCAGCAGCCCGAGACCACCGGTGTGCAGTTTGACGTGCTCATCGACAAACCGATGAGCGCGAGCCTCCGCGATACCGCCGGGGCCACGCAGGCCTACGGCGGAAAGGGATCGCTCTTCAAGGGCCGCACCTACTTCCAGGCCCCCGACATCGACGGCGTCACCTACGTCACAAGCCGCGAGAAGCTCGCCCCCGGCGAACTCGTCCGCTGCACCGTGGTCGATAGCGACGGCTACGACCTTGTGGCCCGACCTGTTTCGGAACTGTCGAAGAAGGTCAGTCTGAATGTGATCCGGTAGACCTCAGCCGGTCTTTCGCCGCGGCGTTCGAGCACCAACTCCCGCGCGGCGGCCACGGACAGCATCCGCACGTTCGAGGTGGTCAACCAACCCGCTGATCGTGCCGCCGACCTTTTTCATGAGCGAAGCACGGGCACGTCGGACCGGCGCCAGCGCGGCCTCGATATCCCGCTCGACAGGCGATGACCGTGTTGTTCGCTGCTTGCTCATCCGATTAGTCCTCCGACATCAAGCCGTAAGGTGTGCAGATGATAGGGGTCGGAAGCCCCAGTCGGGAATTGATCGTCTCCAGATGCCTCTGTTTCCTCGGATTGGCGATGTGCTTGATATTCCATGACAGCAGCGCGTCGACACGGTGGAGTGTCGCCAAAGCGACGTGCGCCGCATCTGGGATGGCGTCCCCCGGCAGCAGCCGGTGCTTGAGGTACGCGGAGATGACCTCGCCAAGCCGCGGATGGACATCGAGAATCCGGACGCCGTCGAGCATGGCCAAGGCCGGGAAGCGCTTCGGAGTCGGCGTTCGTGCGAGTTCATCGAGGGTCACCTGAGAAGTGCAGACCTCGTGCTCAAGCCGGTGCCGGTCCCACCACTCGCGGGTTGCGGCACGCCAGGCGACGGCCGTCTTGTCACGCCGCGTCTCGTGGTATGAACTCGGAATGGTTGTTTCGATGTAGACGAGCATCTCACGGGGCCTCACCGAAGCCGAATCTCGCGGCCGTTTCACCGCATCTCAAGCCTACAATCGTTCATGATGTCGAACTTGTCCATCCCGTGCACGGCTCTGTTTTCCATGGCGTCTGGACTGCTTAGGGCAACCGGTGACTTCGCCGAGGTGATCGAGTCCTCCGCTGATGTTCACTGCACCGATCCCATCCAGCCCGAAGCAGCATTCCGCCTCACCTTCGACGACGGCAAGCTCTGGGCATCGTGGGTCTCCCCCAACCGCTACCTCAGCCAGTCCATCGAGGCCGATGTGAAGTGGACCGGCGATGACATCGATGATCTCATCGATGAAGAGGTCGAGGCGTTGGGCTGGACCGGACCGAAGATCGGGCGCTTCCAGCACTTCCGCAGCCAGGACATGCAGTACACGTTCCGCTCGGCGTTGCCGCTCGATCTTTCCGCTGGCAGCACCGAGTCGAACGGGCGGGCCGCGGTGCTGTTCCTGCGTGCGTATCAGGCCGCGTTCCGGAATCTCGGGGATATGAAACCCGAGGAGGAATGAGCCCCGCCAATTCCCGCACGCCGCCCCACTGGCAAGCGCGGAACACCGCCATCCGCTAGAATGCCGCCCCCGACAAGTTCGGCACATGTTGGGTGCCCGCCCAGTGCGATTTGGCATCGGGCGTCGGGCGGTGAATCCGTCATGTGTTGGTGTCGCCACGCCCGCCGAGCGGGCCGGGCTGATCGTCTTTGTCTCAGGAGTTGTCGATGCGGATTTTGATGCTGGGCTGGGAGTTTCCGCCGTTCATCAGCGGCGGGCTGGGCACCGCGTGCTACGGGCTGACGCGCGCGCTCGACCGGCTGGGGCACAAGGTGCTGTTCGTTCTGCCGAAGGCCGTTGATCAGCATCACGCCTCGCACGTCGATCTGCTCTCGCCCGAGAAGGGCGCGCCCGACGCGGTGACGCTCACCGCGCCCGACGGATCGCGCCTGCACGGCCCGCACGACGCGGCCCCTGGGGAAGTCGGCGCAACGCACTACAAGCTGAAGCAGTTCTCGAACGTGGAGTTCATGGGCGTGCCCTCGCAGGTGGTCACGCCGTACAAGGAGGGCGTACCGGGGGTTTCGGTTTCTCCGCTGCGGGGTTCGCTGGATAAGCGCGCCATCGAGGCGCTCCGGGCCGCGGGCGTGTACGTGCCTGAGGAGTGGGACCACGAACTGCTCGGGACGGCGGGGGCCCCGAAGCGTCAACTCGGCGGCGACTACTCCGGCGACGTGATCGGCGCCGCACAGACGTACGCACAGTTGGTCATGCGCCTGTGCCGTGGGCAGAAGTTCGATGTCGTCCACGCCCACGACTGGATGACCTACCCCGCGGGCATGGCCATCGCCCGCGTCACGGGCAAGCCGTTTGTCGCGCACATCCACAGCACCGAATTCGACCGCTCCGGGGAGCACGTCCACCAGCGGGTCTACGACATCGAACGCCGCGGCATGCACGCGGCCATCCGTGTCATGGCCGTGTCCATGTACACCAAGAGCATCGTGACGCAGCGCTACGGCGTCGACCCGGCGAAGGTACACGTTGTCTACAACGGCATCGACTCGGACGAGGCGCAGGTGCGCGACGAGCAGTCCATCGCCTCGCGCGACAAGATCGTGCTGTTCCTCGGGCGCATCACGATGCAGAAGGGGCCGGAGTATTTCATCGCCGCCGCCAAAAAGGTGCTCGAAAAGGTCAGCAACGTGAAGTTCATCGTCGCCGGCAGCGGCGACATGGACCGGCGGATGATCGAACTCGCGGCGGAGATGGGCATCGGGCACAAGGTGCTCTTCACCGGCTTCCTCCGCGGCAAGGACGTCGCCCGCGTGTTCCGCATGGCCGACTGCTATGTCATGCCCAGTGTGAGCGAGCCCTTCGGCATCGCGCCGCTGGAAGCGATCAGTCACGACACGCCGGTGATCATCAGCAAGCAGTCGGGCGTCAGCGAGGTACTGACGCACGCGCTCAAGGTCGACTTCTGGGACATCCACGAGATGGCCAACAAGATCGTCGCCGTGCTGAAGCACCCGCCGCTGAGCCAGACCCTGCGCGAGCACGGCCACTTCGAGGTCCGCCGCCTCACCTGGGACGGCGCGGCGGACAAGTGCCTGCAGACGTACCGCGAGGCGGTGGATTCGATGTCGAGGCTGACACAGGCGGTGCCGGTGGGGGTGTGAGGCTCGCGCAGCATGCTCACGCTCGCGTGAGCATGCCACCCGGGGTTGGCGGCCCATTCACGGCCCCGGAGCCACCTGCTCCGCTTTGCGGAGAAAACGCAGGTCGCGCACGCCGGCCTTGGCGAGTGTGTCCATGAGTTGGAAGAGTTCACCGCTCGACGCCGCCGTGTCGGGGGCGAGATAGACCTTTGACTGCGGCCGCTCCCGCTGCAGTGCGGCGAGCGTGTCGGGGAGCGTATCAAGCGTGGCCGGCGTGCTGTTCACACTGAGCGCCCCGCCGGGCTTGAGGGAGACAACGATCGTGTCGGCGGGGTCGGCGGCGGGCGTGCTGGCGGCTGGGCCGGTGCGTGGCAGGCGGATGTCGGTCACCGTGAACCGCTTGCTCAGCACCATCGCGAAGATGAAAAACGTGAGCAGGATGAAGACCACGTCGAGCATCGGGGCGAGCTCGAAGCGGATGTCCCAGGATGGGCGGCGGGGGCGGCGCATTCGGAAGTGGTCGAGTGGTCAGGTGGCGAAGTGGTCGTGCCTTGCGGGGTCGACGCAGTAGATGGCACAGTTCATGGGCAAGGTTGGGGGGCAGGGAACCCTGATTCGCTGGCTGACGCCTTCAAACGAGCAGGAAGGCGAATAGTACCTTTCGTATCCGGGTCGTCCGCTCGCTAGATTGGGCTCATAGGCAAGTAGCAGGTATCGCCCCCAGCCCTTGGGGAGATCGGCGTTCCTCAACTTGTTGACGCACTTGATGAACTCGGTTCGGTTCTGGGCCTTTGGACCGCCCTTCCAATAGCGGGTTTGCTCGCAGGACGCATCAAACCTCGGTCGGTTGATGTAGAACTTGAGCTCGACGACGCAGCGATGCTCGTCGTGCATGATGGCCAGATCGATCTTGTTCCACTCGGTCTCGACCCGAAGGCCGGAATTCCTCGAAGCGAGTTCGTATGCCAGAAAGGCGCGAAACGTGAACTCATCGATGTTCCTGATGCCGATCACGCTCGCATGCTCGGCGAGCCGATGAATCGCGCCCTCGGCGCACTCACTCAGCCGTTCAAGCACGCTCACTCCTCCAGATACGTATACCCCTCCAGCCCATCATCAAAGAACTTCAGGAGGCTCTTCCCCTCGGCGAGGGTCAGCCGCCCCTGGCGTGACGCCGCCTCGATGTCCATGCGCATCGAGCGCTTCATGTCGGCGATGTCGTACTGCACGTACGACAGCACCTCTTCCACCGTGTCGCCCTCGATCACCTCTTCGATGTCCCACTGGCCGGTCTCGTCCTGCTTGATGTGGACGGCGTGCGTGTCGCCCAGCAGGTTGTGCAGATCGCCCAGGATTTCCTGGTACGCGCCGAGCAGGAACACGCCGAGGTAGTACGGCTCCTGCGACGCGGCCTCGCCGACGCCGGGGAGCGTGGGCGGACCCTCGCGGAGTTCGTGCAGTTCGAGGGCCTTCTTGTCGACGCGCTTGTCGACGAAGTGGTCGATTTTGCCGTCGGAGTCGCAGGTGATGTCGCTGAGGATGCCGCGGCGGGCGGGCTTCTCGTTCAGTCGGTGGATCGGCACGATGGGAAAAAGCTGCTCGATGGCCCACGAGTCCGGCATCGACTGGAACAGCGAGAAGTTACAGAAGTAGATATCGCTGAGCGCGTCGGGCAGGTCTTCGAGTTCATCGGGCAGTTCGCCGCGCTTGGCGGCCTTCTCCAGAAGCTTGTGCCCGATGGCCCAGAATAGCCGCTCGGCCACGGCTCGCATCGGCAGGCTCATGTAGCCCAGGCTGAACAGGCTCATCGCCTCGTCGCGGGCCTGCGTGGCGTCGTGGTACGCCTCCATCAGGTTGCGGTCGGTCAGGTTCTGGTACGCGTCAAGCAGATCGACCACCGGCTGGGGCACCTCGCTCTCGGCCTTCATCGCCTTCTCGACGCCGGCGATGTCGGGGTTGGCCTCGAAGCGGCTGCTGCCCAGAACGTCCATGATGAGCACGCTGGAGTACGCCACCATCGCGCGACCCGACTCCGACAGGATCATCGGGTGCGGCACCTTCGCGTCGTCGCACACGCTCTTGACACGGTGCACCACGTCCGCGGCGTACTCGGTCACCGAGTAGTTGATGCTGCTGCTCCAGGCGCTCTGCGAGCCATCGTAGTCGACGCCCATGCCGCCGCCGATGTCGAGCATCGTCAGCCCCGCGCCGAGCCTGTGGAGTTCGGCGTAGATGTGCGTGAGCTCGTTGATCGCGTTCTTCAGCACGCGGATGTCGTACAACTGGCTGCCCACGTGGCAGTGCAGCAGGTTCAGGCAGTCCAGCATGTCGTGGGCCTTGAGGTAGTCCACGGCCTTCAGGACTTCGCTGACGAAAAGGCCGAACTTGCTGCGCGCCCCGGCGGAAGACTCCCAACGCCCCGCGCCGCGGCTGGAGAGTTTGACGCGCAGGCCGATCTTCGGACGCACGCCGTACTGCTTAGCGTGCTTCACGATGAGCTCGAGCTCGCTGAACTTCTCGACGACGGGGATGATGTTCCGGCCCAGTTTGGTGGCCAGAATCACGGTCTCGATGAACTCGGAGTCCTTGAAGCCGTTGCAGATGATGGGCATCCCGTTGACGCCGGGGCCGCCCGCCACCGCCGACAACCCCAGCACCGCGAGGAGCTCGGGCTTGCTGCCCGCCTCAAGGCCGAACTTCAGTTCCACGGCGAGGTTGGCGATCTGCTCGCACACGTGGCGCTGCTGGTTCACCTTGATGGGGTACACGCACGAGTAGCCGCCGGCGTAGCCCTGGTCGGTCATCGCGTCGTCGAACGCTCTGCGGATCTCGCGCAAGCGGTGTTCAAGCAGGTCGTTGAAGCGCAGCAGCACCGGCGTGTGGATGCCGCGCTCTTTCAGCCCCTGCACCACGTCGTGCAGATCGATCTGCTTGCTCGCGTCCTTGGTGGGCATCACGACGCAGTGGCCGGACGCGTTGACGCCGACGTAGCCCTTGCCCCAGTCCGGGATGCCGTAGAGCGCGGAGGACTCCGCGGCGGTCCATCGCCCGTGCAGGAACTCGTTCTTGGTGATCGACAGCGAAGCGGTGGTCATCGAAGTGGGTGTTGCCTGTGGCGGGCCGTGGAGGGTGCGCGGCAAGCGCGTGGTCTCGGCGACGCCGGGTGCGAGCGGAAAGCCCGGGGAGTCGTTCGCGGAACCCGCAGAGCGGTTTCGCGCGGGGTGATCCACCGGTCGGAGCGTGCTTGCCCGCGGGCGAGGCGGCTGGGCGACGTCGAACTGTAGCAACGCCGATCGGCATTCCGCGCGTTTCAGACGGCTTGTCTGTGAATTTTCTCTCACTTCCCCCGGCAGTCCCTTGCTCCTCGGGAAGGGCCGGTGCGCCCCGGGACGCCAACAGAACCGGCGGCGCACCGTCCTCTCGGTGCACCGCCGGGATGAGTTCTCTCTGGGATTCTGCGGCTCTCAGCACGACGTGCCGAAAGCACCCAGGAACGTCGTGAGGTCGAGCACGTTGATGACGCCGTCGGCGTTGAAGTCGGCGGGATGGCCGATCGGAACCGGCTGGCCGAACACCCCGAGGAAGTTCACGAGGTCGGCGGTGTTCACCACGTTGTCGCCGTTGAGGTCGCCAACGCACGGCGGCACGGGCGGGAACGACGACAGCCCGAAGTAGGCATCCGCTGCCGCCTGGAAGCAGGCTTGCGCCGGGCGGCCGGAGATGTTCTCTTCGATCCGGATGCGCCCCTGGCTGAACAGTTGCGGCACCGAATCGATGTTCGCCATCGCGATCTCAAACGCGTCCG
>CAYZFW010000007.1:0-8183 GCA_964477615.1 uncultured Phycisphaeraceae bacterium
GCGTCGCGGAACGAGCCGAGTTGGAGCGTGAAGGCGGTGAGCGAAAGCCTGTCGTTCGCGAGCCGGCGCAGTTTGGGGTCGGACGCGGCCGAAGCCGCCGCGCGGTACGAGGCGTTGGCCTCGAGGCTCTTGCCGCTGGCGGCCTGCGACTCACCCAGATAGAACCGCGCCTTGGCGGCCTCATCGCCCGAGAGTTTCTCCGCCGCCGTCGAGAGGTAGGGCACCGCCGAGGCGTGCCGGCCTTCCTCGGCCTCGATCAGCCCCACCCCCGCCGACGCCCGTCCGGCCACCTCGGCGTCCGAGCTTGAGGTCAGCGGCTTGAGCCACAGGATCGCGTCGGTGTTGCGGTCCATCGCCGCCGCCGACATCCCGGCGATGAGCGAGAGCCGTTCCTTTTCCGCCCCCGTTGCCCGGCTGGCCCGGCTCTTGGCCGCTTCAAACGCCGAGGCGTACCGCCCCGCGCGGTACAGCGAGGCGGGGTCGTCCGACGAGACCCCAGGGGCCGAAGACGAGGACCGCGCGGCCGGGGTGGCCCCAGCCGACGGGCCCGCCTTGCCCTTCCCGGCACAGCCGCCAACCACCATCAGCACCGCCATCGCCGCAGCACACGCGAGCGTCCCGAGGGATCGCGCACGAGACACGACGACCCCACTCCTCCCAACAAGCGTCTTCTTCATGGCATGTTCATCGGCGCGGCGGGAAGCGGGGCTGGTGAAGATGCAAGGGGGCCACGTTCATGTGATTCCGGGGGTACGGCTTGGCCCCCTTGATGAGCGCGGGTGCCGGGCCGAACCCCGAACCCCGACACCCGAACCCCGATTCCCCCTGCCCCACCACTCGGCATTCCCACTACTCTGCCCCCATGCCCAGCAGCGTCCACTGGCCGATCCTCCGCAGCCTCGCCGGCGCTCCCCTGCGCGTCCGACTCACCGACGACCAGCGGGCGTGGCGGGCGGTTGAACTCCTCGCCGCGTCGCAGCACATCGCCTCCGAGATCGCCCGACTCTCCCAGACGCGCACCGTCGGCATGATGCTCCCCAGCGGCGGAGCGTTCCCCGCGGCGGCGCTCGCCGCGTGGTCGCTGGGGCGTGTGTGCGTGCCGCTGAACTTCCTGCTCCGCAAGGACGAACTGCAGTACGTCATCGACGACTGCGGCACCGACGTCATCGTCACCGCCTCGCCCATGCTCGAGCACCTGGGCTACGTCCCGGAGCGTGCCCGACTCGTCCTCCTCGACAAACTGAACTTCAAATCCTTCCCGGAACTCCGCTGGCCCAGGCCTGCGGAACCGAAGGACCTCGCCGTCCTGATCTACACCTCGGGCACGAGCGGCAAGCCCAAGGGCGTGATGCTGTCGCACGCGAACATCAGCGCCAACATCGCGCAGTACCGCCGGGCCGTCTCGATCACCACCGACGACGTGATGCTGGGCATCCTGCCGGGCTTCCACAGTTTCGGGTTCACGGTGCTGACGATGGCCCCGCTGACCATCGGCTGCCGCGTGGTCTACAGCGCCCGGTTCATGCCGCCGCGCGTCATCAAACTCATCCGCGACCACCGCGCGACCATCTTTGTCGCCATCCCCTCGATGTACAACGCCCTGCTGGGCGTCAAGGACGCCAGGCGTGAGGACCTGGCCTCGCTCCGCCTCGCCGTCTCAGGGGGCGAACCCCTCCCCCTCGACGTCGCCGACCGCTTCTACGAACGCTTCGGCATCCGCATCAACGAGGGCTACGGCCTCACCGAGACCTCCCCCGCCACCAACGTCTGCCTCCCCGACGACTACCGACCCCACTCCGTCGGGCGCCCGCTCCCCGATGTCCGTCAGCGCATCGTCTCGATCGAAACGGGTTCAACGCTCGGCCCGAACCAGGACGGCGAGGTCCGCATGAAGGGCCCCAACATCATGCAGGGCTACTACAAGCTCCCCACTGAGACCGCCGCCGCCTTCGACGAAGACGGCTGGTTCCGTACCGGCGACATCGGGCGGTTTGATTCCGGCGGCCACCTCTACATCACCGGGCGTCTGAAGGAGATGATCATCGTCGGCGGCGAGAACGTCTTCCCCCGCGAGATCGAGGAAGCCCTCAACAAGCACCCCGACGTGCACGCCTCCGCCGTGGTCGGCCTCCACGACCCCATGCGCGGCGAAGTACCCATCGCGTTCATCGAACTGCAGGAGGGTGCGACCTTCAACGAGCCGGCCCTGCGGGCCTGGTGCCGCGAGCACCTCGCGGGGTACAAGGTGCCGCGCGACATCCGGCACATCGAGGCGCTGCCGCGGAACCCGACGGGCAAGATCCTGCGGCGGGAGTTGAAGAGACTCCTCTAGAAGTGGTCGAGTGGTCAAGTGGCCAGGTGCCGTGCCACGGGCTTCCGTGGTCCGCCGCGGATGCCCGTACGAGCGGATGCCAGCGTGCAAAGGCACGGGCATCTCGCTCGGAAGCGAGAAGCCCGTGGCACGACGACACCCCTCGGTGATCGAGCACTTGACCACTCGACCACTTCCCCCAACCAACGTCCCCATAACCGTCAACCCCGGTGAAGTGTGCCGCCTGTGACGCCGATGGTCACTGGAGCGCCGCGCCCGTCCGCTCGGACGCGCTGCGCCCACGATGGCACCCGACACGCCCCAAACCCCCAGGCCCGCTCCCGGCGACGACACCGCCGCGCTGGCACGCCTCGCCGAGAAGCGTCTGTTCACCACGGGCGAAGCGGCGGAGCTGTGCCGCGTGTCCCAGCAGACCATCATCCGCTGCTTCGACGCGGGCCGCCTCACGGGCTTCCGCGTGCCCGGCTCGAAGTTCCGGCGCATCCCCCGCGAAGAACTGCTCCGATTCATGCGCGAGAACGACATCCCCACCACCGCACTCGAAGCCGGCCGCCGGCGCGTGCTCGTGGTCGACGACGACGCCGAGATCGTCGAGATGTTCACCGACGCCCTGCAGCGCGACGGCCGCTTCGAGGTGGCGACCGCGAGCAGCGGCTACGACGCGGGCATGCTCACCGAGTCGTTCAAGCCCCACGCCGTGCTGCTGGACTACATGCTGCCGGACGTGAACGGGAACATCGTCTGCCGCCGCCTCCGCTCAAACCCCGCCACGGCGCACGTCAAGATCATCCTCGTCTCGGGCGTGGTAAAGCGCGACGAGATCGACATGCTCCTGAAGGCCGGCGCCGACGAGTTCATCCAGAAGCCCTTCGACATCCAGCACCTCCTCACCCGACTGGCCGAACTCACGGCCGCGACTCCCGCCTCATGACCGACGACCTCACGCAATCCCCCCGGCTGCGAACCCCGCGAGGCGTATCCGTTCTCGTGATCCGAATTTGAGCTTTGCGATTTGCCATTTGAGCTTTGCCCTTTGCCCGCCGCCACCGCCCAAGACCGCGCCCGCCACCTCGAGGTCATCCTCGGGCGCATCGACGCGCTCCCGACGCTCAGCCCCGTCGCGGTCCGCGTGCTCCAACTGACGGGCGACAACGCCGCGGCGCTCACCGAGATCACCCGGCTCATCGAGTCCGACCCCGCCCTCTCCGCCAAAGTGCTCGCGCTCACGCGCCGGTCCGACATCGGCATCGCCCGCGGCGTGACCAGCATCGAGCGCATCGTCGTCCTGCTGGGCATGGACACCCTCCGGGCCGCGCTGCTGAGCGCCGAGCTCTACGAGATGTTCAAGCCCGGCGCGGCGCAGCACGACGACCCCGACTCCAGCGCCACCGGCATCCAGGCGTTCGACGCCTCGGGCTTCTGGCGGCACTCCATCGCCGTCGCCTGCGCCGCCGAGCTCATCGCCGAGAAGTTCCGCGCCGCCCTCCCGAGCGTGAAGCCCGCCGAGGCGTACCTCTGCGGCCTGCTGCACGACCTGGGCAAGCCCGCGCTCGAGCGCGCCCTGCCGAAGACATATGGCCGCGTCGTGGCCATGGCCGCCGACGGGCGCTCCGCGCTGGCCGACATCGAGAAGCGCGTGATGGGTGTCGACCACCACACCGCGGGCAAGCGCCTGGGCGAGCGATGGGGGCTGCCGCACGTGGTGCAGGACGCCATGTGGCTGCACGCCAAAGCGCTCGCGGCCATCCCCGAGGTTCCGCACCGCTCACTGGTGGCGCTGGTGGGCCTGGCGGATACGTTCTGCCGCGCCCGGCACCTGGGCTTCTCGGGCAACGTCGCCGGCTTCGAGCGGCTGAACACCCAGTGCGAGGAGCTCGGCCTCGACCCCGACCGCGTGGGTGAGATCGAGCAGCCGCTGGTGGCCCGCGTGGTGGAACGCTGCACGGCCCTGGGCCTTGAAGAGATCACGGACCGCGACGTGCTGCTCGAGTCGCTCGCCCGCGCCAGCAAGCAGCTCGCCGCCGTGACCGCCCGCGCCGAGAAAATCGGCGTGCCGGGCACACCGAGCACGAGCGCCACCGGCCCGCAGCGCGTCTGCGACTTCGTCGACGCGTTCATCGCGTCGCGCCGCAGCCGCCCGGGTGTGGGCGGCGCCCTCGAGTGTGTCGCCGCCTCCGTCCTGTCATGGCTCGGGGGCGAGGCCGCGGCCCTGCTGTGGCAGAACCGCCCCAGCGCCCCGTGGGAGGGCTACGAGTTCGCCAAGCAGCCCACCAACAACTGGGTCGCCCTCCGCCAGCGCCAGCAGTTCGACGCCCTTCCTCCCACAGCGCCGCAGACCACCTGGACCCTCACCGACCCCGACGGCACCGGCACGCTGGTCGTCCTGCATGACCGCACCGAGAACCCGCCGCCCCCGCCGCCCACGCTCGCCAACGTCTGGCTCTTTGCCGTGAAGTCCGCGGCCCAGCACGAGGGCGCCTCGCGGCTCAGCGAGCAGCTCGTCGACGCCACCGACCGCCTCGCGCGCGCCGAGGAGGAAGCCTCTCGCGCCCGCGTGATGGCCACCCTCGGCGAAATCACCGCCGGCTGCGCCCACGAGATGAACAACCCGCTCGCCGTGATCAGCGGCAACGCCCAGGTGGTCGCCAAGGCGCTCAAGAACCCCAATGACTTCCGCGCCATGACGGCGATCGTCAAGGCCACCGAGCGCCTGTCGGACCTCGTCCAGTCGCTGCACCTCTTCGCCAGCCCCGAGCCGCCCACACGCACCGAGTGCGACATGAACGACCTCGTCGCTCGCGCCTGCCGCGACGCCCGAGAACGCTGCGGCATGCCGAACGCCCACGGCAGCCGCGGCGCCGAGCCGGCCCTCTCCATCCGCGCCAGCGTCGAACCCCAGGCCCGCTTCGCCAGCGTCGATCCCAAGCAGGTGTCCAGCGCACTGATCGAACTCATTAAGAACGCTATCCAGTCCGGGGCCAAGAGCATGATCGAGCTCCGCGTCGGTGTGTCTCCCGCCGACGGACACCTCATCATCTCCGTCAAGGACGACGGCCGCGGCATGGCCCCCGAGCAGCTCGAGCACGCATGCGATCCCTTCTACTCCGCCCGAGAATCAGGACGCGGACGGGGCATGGGGCTGGCCAAGGCCCGCCAACACGCCCGCCTCCACGGCGGCGAGCTCACCCTCGTCAGCACGCCCGATCACGGCACCAGCGCCACCATCTCCATCCCGGAGTGGCGCAGCGCTTCGGCGTCCCGCTCAAGAGCGGCCGCATAAGACCCGATGCGAAAGCCACACGATGGCCAAGCGCAAGCCCAAGCCCCTGCCCGAAGCCCCCGCACCAACGGAGGCCGTGGAACCGCTGCCGCAGCAGCCGGAGGACGCCTCGCGCCCCGCGCGGAAGCGCCCCCGCTCGCGGAACACCCTCCCCGCGGGGAACACCGACGCGCTCCGTGTTCTGGCCGTCAGCGGCGCAAATGACTTCACCCGCGATTGCTCCGCCGCCCTCGGGGCCGTCCTCGGTGCAGCGTGCACCATCGCACGCTCACTCGAAGACGCCCGCGCTCTTGCGGGCGACCGCGCGTTCGATGTCGTCGTCATCGACCTCGACACCGCCGACCCGGATCATGCCGCCACGCTGGCCCAGCACCTGCTGTCCCCCGAGTCCGCCGGCTGCACCCGCGTGGTCTTCACGGCACGAGACCCAGGCTTCGATCTCAGCGTGAAAGCGATGCGCACCGGCGTGTCCGATCTTCTCCGCTGGCCCGCCGCCGCCGCCGTGCTCGCCGAGAGCGTCCGCAACGCGGGCGAACAGGCCCGCGCCGCGCGTGCCCAGGGCCGGCGTGTGCAGCGCCTCAAGCGCATCTGCCGCCGGCTCAACACCGCGCGTGAAGAAGTGACACAGCAGGTGGGCGGCCTGTGCAACGAGCTCGCCGCGGCGTACACCGACCTCGCCGGTCAGATGGAGCAGGTGACGATGGCCACCGAGTTCTCCAGCCTGATCCGCCAGGAACTCGACGTCGAAAGCCTGCTCCGCACCACGCTGGAATACCTGCTCACCAAGACCGGCCCGACCAACGCGGCCGTCTTCCTCCCCACCGGCCCGCGCGAGTACAGCTTGGGCGCGTACGTCAACTACGACATCCCCCGCGAGACGGCGGACGTCCTGCTCGACCACCTCGCCGACACCATGCCGCAGCGCTTCGAGAACCACGAGGAGCTGCTGTGGTCTTCGACCAGCGACGAACTGTCGCGCTGGCTCGCCGAGGGCGCGGGCTGGATCGAAGGCTCGACCGTTCTCGTCTTCGCCTGCCGCAACCACGACGAGTGCCTCGGCGTCGCCACGCTCTTCCGCGATCCTTCCCGCCCCTTCACCCCCGAGGTGATCGCGCAGGTGGAACTGATGCGCGACCTGTTCACCAAGCAGCTCGCCCGTGTCATCAACGTCCACAACCGCCACAAGCCCGCCGACAAATGGCCGGGCTTCGGCGAGCAGGACGAACAGGACGACGATTACGGCCTGGCGGCGTGAGCAATCCGAGTGGCCCTTCGGTCCCCGGTTGGCAGAATCCACCATCGCCACAAACTGACTCTTGACCCGAACGGCGCGTCCCGCCCGATCGGCACGTCCCGCCCGAAGGGCGCACGAATGTTGCCAGTGGCGCAGCGAGTCCGCGAGCAAGCCACTGGTGCACATGGTGATCGAATTCGCCCGGAGGGCGAACGAGCCTCCTTCGCTGCGAGCAACTCTACCCGCAATCATCCGCCCTCCGGGCGGATTCACTTCACAGCGAAACCAGAGGCTTGCTCGCTCCGCTCGCCGCGCCTCTGGCAACATCCAAGCGCCCTCCGGGCGAAGTTCAAAGCCCGGGCATGGTCAAGAACGCGAGCACGGGCAAAGGTGCGTGCGGGAGGCAGGCGAGCAGCGCACCGCTCACCCCATCACTCCTTCTCGCTCTCGCCTTCTTCTTCCATCCCCATCTCAAATCCTTCCGGCAGATCATCCTCACCCTCGAGCATGTCCGCCGTGAGTGCCTCGTCGTCCGCGTCGAGCGATGCCCCGCCTTCCGCCGCACCGCCCCCCGCCGGCCCCCCGGCCGCGCGGCGCTGCTGCTGGTGACGCCCGCTGAGCAGATCGTCCAGCTCGGCCCGCCGGCGCTCGCGCACGATCAACCGGATCGGGACCTCCTTGAACTCCGTCTCTTCGCGCAGGCGGTTCAGCATGTACCGCTCGTACTCCGCCGTGAAGAAGTCCGGGTGGTTCACCACCAGGACGATCGTCGGCGGAGCCACCTCCACCTGCGAGACGTACAGCACCTTGACGCGCGAGCCCAGCTTGCTGCTGGGGCCGCGCACCTTGAGGATGTTCCGCACGATGTCGTTGAGTTTGCTCGTGCTGACGCGCAGCCGCGCCTGGGCCGCGAGCTCGAACGCCAGCTCCACCGTCTCGCGCACGCCGGTCCCCTCGTGGGCCGACGTGAACACGATCGGGCAGTGCGTCATCCCCTTGAGTTCCTTCCCGATGTACTCAAGGTAGTCCTCGACCGTCACCACGGTGCCCTTGCGCCCGACCTTCCCCTCCACCAGGTCCCACTTGTTCACCACGATGATGCAGGGCTTGTACTCCTCCAGCACCGTCTGACCAAGCCGCTTGTCGATGCCGCTGATCTCCTGCGTCGCGTCGATCATGAGCAGGCACACGTCGGCACGGCGGACGCTCATCATCGCCCGGTCGTGGGCCCAGTGCTCCACCCGCTCGCGCATCTTGGTGCTCTTGCGCACGCCGGCGGTGTCGATCGCCACGCACACCTTGCCGTCCAGATCGAACCGCACGTCGATGGCGTCCCG
>CAYZFW010000007.1:8283-17429 GCA_964477615.1 uncultured Phycisphaeraceae bacterium
CCGCCCAGGGCCCGCTCGCGCAGCATCTTGGCGATCATCTCGTCCGCCGGCGTCACCCCCGCCTGGGCATCGAACACGAACAAGATGAGGTCCGCCCGGTCCACCGCCGCGGCGATCTGCCCCTCGATCTGCCCGGTCAGCTTGGTCAGGTCCTCCCCGGCGTCATCAAACCGCCCACCCTCGGCCACGTACACGCCGTAGCCCCCGGTGTCGGTGATCTCGACCAGTTTCGTCTTGGCCCCCTGCGGACCCCCGCCCTCCTCGCCCTCGACCTCGCAGATGTGCGTCACCCGGTCCCGCGTCACCCCCGGCACCGGATCAACAATGGACACCTTGGCCCGCGCCAGCATGTTGAGCAGCGAGGACTTGCCGACGTTGGGGCGTCCGACAATGGCGATCCGCGGAATGGGCATAGGGGGGAATGGTAGGGAGCAAACCCGCTCGAATCCGCCGCATCAATCCGGGTCGCACAGCCCATGTGCCGCACCGCGTCCGTCAGGAAACGGCGAGCGCACGCGCTCTGCACCCCCCTTTCCCGCACCAGAATCCGAACCGAGCAGACTCTCCCCGGCTCCCGCACCCCCACGCGGCTTCATCGTGAAGCGCGTTTCTCCGCCAGATCGCCGATTCGCCCAAGCCCGCCACCCCAACCGATAAACCCACTCTCCTCCTGATCTTCGCTTTTCACTTTCGCTTCTCGTTCTCACCTCCCATGCCCCTCCCCACCATCCTCGTCCTCGGCGGCGGCCCCGACGCCGAACGCGAGGTCTCCCTCAAGTCCTCCGCAGCCATCGCCGCCGGCCTCCAGGCCGGCGGGCGGTACGACGTCAACTACCAGGTCATCAGCCGCGTTTCACTGGCCGAACTGAAGGCCCTCAAGGGCGATCTGATCTTCCCAGCCCTTCACGGCAAGTGGGGTGAAGGTGGCCCCTTGCAACTTCTGCTCGAAGCCGACGGCCGCCCGTTCGTGGGCTGCGCCTTCGCCGCCGCGCGGGCGTGCATGGACAAGGTGCTGACCAAGACGGTCGCGCAGCAGGTGGGGCTGACCGTCTCACCGACGATGATCCTGGATCCGGCCGACAACCTCTTGCCGCTGCCGCTGCCGGTGGTGGTGAAGCCCATCTTCGAGGGCTCAACGATCGGGCTGCACATCTGCCGCACACATGAAGACTGGCTGAAGGCGCACGCCTCCAGCGCCGCGCTGGGCAAGCCCTGCCTCGTCGAGCCCTACATCAAGGGCAAAGAACTCACGTTGGGGCTTGTGGCCGCATCGAAGAACGCACGGCTCATCGACGGCCCCACGCGCCTCGAACCCTTGCCGTTCATCCAGATCACCCCCGCCGAAGGGCTGTACGACTACGAGGCCAAGTACAACCGCAACGACACCAAGTACCTCGTCGGCCCGCCGATCCCGACCGACCTCCGCGACCGCCTCGGCACCCTCACCCGAACACTCGCCGAATCCATCCCGGGCCGAGGTGTTCAAGGCGTGCGCCACCTTTGCAGGGCCGACTTCATCCTCGACGATGACAACCGTGCATGGTTCCTTGAGATCAACACCATGCCCGGCTTCACGGACCACTCGCTGGTCCCCATGGCGGCCCGTGCCGCCGGTCTCGACATGCCCGCTCTGTGTTCCCTCCTCGCCGACGCGGCTGTGCGCGATCACGCCCACCGCGACAAAGCCCCTTCTGTGCAGTAACACGCCGTGCCCGAACCCACCACCATCAAACCCGCCAAACCGCGCAAGCCCAAGGCCGACGCGGACTCGGATCGCCCCGGCCTCTTCGCCCGCCTCCGCGCATTTGTTGCGCGTGGCAATGAAGACTCCGAACGCCCCGGCGTCGACGGCCTCCTCGCCGCCTCGTCCCGCATCGTCACCGGCGCGGTGGTGGTCGTCCTCCTGGGGTCATGGGCCTTCGGACGCGGGCCCCTCGAGCGCCACGTCGCCTCGCTCAGCCGCAAGACACCCGCCGTCGTCATCGAATGGCCCACCGTTCCGTCCACCGACGGCGGAGCGCCCGTCACGTGGGTGCCCAAGAGCGTGCAGGCCGACCTCGCCCGCACCGTCGACGCCCACCTTACGCCAAGCCCGTTCGATCAGACCGCGCTCATCAAGGCCGCGACCGACCTCTCCGCGACCGGCTGGTTCACCAAACTGGGCGCCGTGCAGCGCGAAGCGGGCGGGACCGTCCGCGTGACGGGCGAGTGGCGCGTCCCCGCCGCAGTGGTGCGGAAGGACGGTCGCAGCCACCTCGTCGCCATGGACGGCGCGATCCTCAAACTCCCCGAGAACACCGAGCCTCCCGAGCGCCTCTTCGTCATCTCCAACCCCGCCTCTCCAGCGCCCCGCAACGACTTCGGCACCACAGCCTACGGCGTCGCCTGGCTCGGCAACGACGTGCAGTCCGCCATCTCACTCCTGAGGCTCCTCCACGGCCGCCCCGAGATCGCCCGCCAGATCAGCGGCATCGATCTCTCCGAGTTCACCCGCTCCACCAAGCTCGTCCTCGTCACCGACCGCGGGCACCGCATCGTCTGGGGCAGCCCGGTGGGTGATCTGATGCCCGGCGAAGTCGCCGTGGAGCGCAAGATCGCCCGGCTGGCGCAGAACCTCAAGGATTTCGGGCGGATCGATGCCGACCAGCCCAGGGTCGAGATCTACACGCCCGTGGTGCTGGTGGACAAGACCGCCGGGCTCGACGCCACGCCGTAAGCGCCGTTGTCGCCAGCGTGACCGTTCAAGCCCGTCTCGGCGACATCCGGCACTGATTGCACCGCGCCACGCCGAGCCGAATCGGTGGACAGATCGACCCGGATGGTGTGGCGTGCGCCCTCGCGCGGGTACGACAGGTTCGCCTGGCCGCGCAGTTCGTAGCGTGCGAAGCCCTCGATCAGCAACGTCCCGAGGCCGGAAACAGGCGTGCTCTCGATGGGCGGCCCGCCCAATTCAGTCCACTCCAGCTTCAGCCACAGCGCATCCTGATCGCGCTGCGTCGTCCACGACAGCGACACCTCGCCGCCCGCAGCCCCCAGCGCGCCGTACTTCTGGCTGTTCGACAGCAGTTCCTGCAGCACCATCCCCAGCGGCGTCGCCTTGCTCGGCGGCACGGCGACGCGCGGCCCGTCCACCCTCAGCCGCCCGGGCACGTCCGCCGGCGACAGCACCGACACCATGTGCGACAGGTCCAGCGCCTCCCAGCGCGACGAAGACAAGACCGCGTGGACTTCAACCATGCCACCCACGCGCCTCCGCATCGCCTCGGCGAACCCCTCGACCGTCCGCCCGGGTGCCGCGCTCATCTCGATCAGCGCCAGCAGACCCGCGAGGTTGTTCTTCACGCGGTGGTCGAGTTCGGAAAGAAGCAGCCGCTGGGTCCGCAGCGTGTTCTCGAGCGCGAGTTCCGCTGTCTTCTGTGTGGTGATGTCCTCGGTCACACCCACGATGCGCCCGGTCCCGCCCGATCCATCTCCGATCGCCACCGCCCGAGAACGCACCCACCGCGTCTGGCCGGCGGGGGTCACGATACGGAACTCCGCCTCGTGCTGACCCGCCGCCCCACCGGCGATCCAACGATCGATCCGCTCCCGTGTCAGCGCACGGTCGTCGGGATGGATCAAACGTCTCCACGCTTCGACCGAGCCCACAAGCGCTTCAGGCTCGACCCCCCACAGCCGCTTCGTCGCAGGGCTCACATACTGAATCTCCGGTTTCTCGACCGATCGCACCCAGAACACCTGGTCGATGCTCTCCGCCATCTCGCGGAAGCGGCGCTCGCTCGATTCCAACTTCAACCGCGCGGTCTCACGCTCCGTCACGTCCTCTGCCAGCCCCGTGATCCGCACGACCCGCCCGTTCTCATCCCGCACGGCGTAGCCGCGGTTCAGGATGTGGCGCAGCTCGCCGTCGGCCCGGATGATGCGGTATTGGTTCTCATAGGTTCCCGGGCAGCCGCGTGCGTGCCACTCGACCCTCGCCCGGTCGGCTTGAGCACGGTCGTCGGGGTGGATGAGAAGGGCCCAGCCGTGCTTGGTGCCTTCGACGTGGCCGATCTCGATGCCGAAGACGCTCTTCACGGCGGCACTGGCATAGCTCATCAGGCCGTCGGGGCCTGGATCAGCGACCCAGAACACCTGGGGGATGCTCTCGGCGATCTGGCGGAACTTCGCTTCGCTCTCGGCCAGACGCATCGCTGATTCAACACGCGACGTCACATCCTCCGTCGTACCAAGGACCCGCTCGACCGTTCCGTCGGCGCTCCGAGCACCGGCGTACGCTCGGCTGCGCCACCAGCGAACTTCCCCGCCACGCAGCACCACGCGGAACTCGGCCTCGCTTACGCCCTTGCACCCGGCAGCGATCCAACTCTGCGAAGATTGACGCAGCGCGTCGAGGTCTTCGGGGTGGACCCACCGCCTTACCTCTTCAAGTGTGCGCGGCATCTCCTCGTCGCGTAAGCCAACCATCCGTGCGATCGCCGGGCTGAAGTACTCGTAGAGACCCGTCTTGAGCGATCGGACCCAGAACCCCTGTTCGACGGTGCCCGCCAGTTCACGGAATCTTTCTTCGCTCTTGCGGATCGCCTCCTCGGCCGTGCGCCGTTCGTGGATATCGCCCACGACTCCGACCGCACGAACGGGGGTGCCGTCCGCGTCCCGCATCACCGATGCCTGCCCCAGGATCCACCGGTAGCCACCATCGGCGTGCCGAACGCGGGCTTCGCAGCGGTAGTCCTGGTCGGTCGTGAGCGCGAGGCGCTCACGCTCGCCGACGCCTGCCAAGTCATCCGGATGGAAACGCGCGCGGCGTGCATCGAAGCTCCTGATCCGTTCGCCCGGCTGCAGGCCGAAGATCTCCGCTGTCCGATCGTCGTGCTCCATCGCACCGGTGCGAAGATCAACATCGAACGTCCCCAGCCCCGCGGCCTTCATGGCCGCCTTCAGACGTTGCTCACTCGCCGCGAGCTGCTCTTCGGCCTCACGAGCCTTGCTCACGTCCTTCATCGCACCGACCATCCGGAGCGCCCGGCCCGATGCGTCCCGAATGATGAACCCCTGGTCCGAATAGTGCGCCACCGTCCCATCGTCCTGCAGCATCCGATACGCGTCGCGCCACGTTTCAACCGTGGGGTCCTTCACCGCTCCAAAGAACCCCGCCCGCACACGCTCCCGGTCCTCGGGGTGCAGGTGGTCGATCCACTCGCTGATCGAAAGACCAATTTCCGGCTGCGATCCCCTCGGCAGGTCTTTCGCCGCGTCGCTCCACTCGATCCGGTCGTTGACAACATCCCAGTCCCAGATGATGTCGCTCGCGGCCCGGGCCACCAGGTGGTAACGAAGCTCACGCTCGCGAAGCGCCGACTCCGTCGCGCGGCGGGCCGAAATGTCCGACATCGCACCCACCATCCGCACCGGCCTGCTCTCCGCATCGCGCACGATCACCGCGCGATCGTGGAACTCCCCCCAAGACCCGTCCGCCAACCGGTGCCGGTACTCGGCTTCCCACTGGGTGCTGCCGTCCGCAAGCGCTCGGTCGAGGCTCGCCTTGACCACCGGGAGGTCTTCAGGGTGCAACGCCGAAATGAAGTCGCCGACGGTGTGGTTCTGCTCGAACGACGCCGCGGGCAAGCGCCCGCCGTTCCCGCTCTTCCGCACCGTGTCGGTGGCAATGTCCCAGTCGTAGATGGTGTCCGTCACTGCTGACACGGCCAGCCGGTACCGCAGCTCGCTCTCCTCAATCGCCCTTCTCGACTCCATCTTCTCGGTGATGTCCCGCTGCACCCCAACGTAACTCGTCACCCTCCCGAACTCGTCGAACATCGGGCGCGACTTGCAGTTGACCCACACCACCTTCCCGTCGGGGTGGACCACGCGGAACGTGTTGTCCATCGCGGCGGTCTCACCCGGCCTCCGCTCGCAACGCGCCCGCAAAGCCGCGCGATCCTCTTCGTGAACAAAGGACATCAGCGTCTCGAGCGCGTGCCCCGACACACTCGACCGCGGCCGCCCCCACAGCCGCTCCCATGCCTCCGTCGCGTACCGGATCGTCCACCCGTCCGCCTCGGCGATCCAGAACGCCTCACCCAGAGACGTCGCCATCAACTCCATCCGCCCCTGGGTTTCACTCAGCCGACGACGGTTCCGCACCAGGCCCCATGACACCAGGCCGAGTGAGAGCGCCACCGCCGTCGCAGACACCGCCGCCGCCCGCACCAGCACCGTCTCGTGCCGCGCCCACCACGACTCCGGACGCCCGATGATCTCCGATCCCGCGGGCAGCGACGCCTCATCGATCCCCCACTTGCGCAGCGCTTCCCACCGGAACATCGCCACCGCCGAGCCGTCGCCGCGGTCGATCGGGATATCCGCGGGCTTTACTCCATCGAACAGGATCCGCCCGGCCGCGATCCCCGCGATCTCGCCCATCTTCCGCCCGCTGCACACCACCCCGCCGATAACCTCCGGGCCCAGCGCCGCATCGAACATCGCAAAGACCGGGACCCCGCCGGGCACCTGTCCCTGCACCCACTGCGGCGGATAAAGGTGCTTGCCCGGCGTCAGCCCCACAGGTCCCGCGACATAGATCAGCGCGTCCGCCCGGTCGCCGCCAACAAGCGGGTCCAGAATCTGTTCCCACTGCGTCGGCGCGTAGTGCGTCACCCGTAGGCCGGCTTCGCTCCGGTCTGCCAGTTGCTCGTCGAACGCTGCCTTCATCCTCCGCCCGAAATAGCTCACCGCCCCCATGACCGCGACCTGCCGTGTACCGGGGCGCAGTTTCCGGATCAGATCAACCGTCGCCGCCGCGTGGATCTTCTCCATCGCACCGGTGATCATCCGGCCCGGGTCGTCGAACGCCGGGAACCACTCGAACGAGCCCGAGAACACCGCCGGCACGCCGGGCATTGTTGCTTGGAGATGGTCCAACCAGAACCGCAGCGCCCGCGTGTCCGTGATCATGACCATGCTGATGGGCACCCCGGCGTAGCGACGCGTCAACAAGTCCACCAGCGCGCCGTGGTACCCATCGTCCTCTCCCCGCAGCGAAAGAAACAGGTACTCCCGGAACATCGTGATCGGCCCCGGCGCCCTCTTCTTCAGCGCGTCGAAGAACCCGCGGGTCTGGACCAGCGTGTAGCTGTCATCGGGCGTGTGGCTGTGCAGACAGAGGACGCGCGTCTCGTTCACGAGCCCGGGCTGGGTGACCCCCGCCGCGGCCAATGCCGCAGGATCGGACGAATCCACGCTGACGATCTTTGACGAGGAGTTCCCGCTCTTTGAGAGGTCTTCAGACGTTGAACCCCCTTCCCACACCTCGGCGGGGTCGCCCGTTGGCATCATCGTCTGCGCCGCGGCCGACCCCGGCACGATCCCAAACAGGACGGCTGCTGCCGCGAGCGCCGCACCAAACCCGGCCCGACGCCGAACGCTGAAGACCATGAAGCACCTCCAGCACCCAACAGACAGCCTCTGACCGTCGGGCGCTCCACCACTGTAACCGTCCTCCGGCTCCCGAAACACCCGGAAATCCGACTCGTCCAAACCCCTTCCAGCCGGCCGGGGGCCGCGCTCAGCGGTTCTTGTGCTCAAAGTCCTTCATGAACTCCACCAGCGCCCGCGCCCCCTCGATGGGCATCGAGTTGTACAGGCTCGCCCGCATCCCACCGGTCGAGCGGTGCCCCGCCAGCGCGTCCAGACCGCGCTTCTCCGCCTCGGAACAGAACTTCTTGTCCAGTTCCGGCGTGCGGCAGCGGAACAGCACGTTCATCATCGAACGGTCCTCTTTCCGAGCCGGCGCGATATAGAACTCCGTCGAATCGATGTGCTCGTACACCATCCCCGCCTTGGCCCGGTTGAGCTGCTCCATCGCCTTCAGCCCGCCCTGACGACGGATCCACTTCACCATCTGCCCCACGAGGTAGATCCCGAAGGTCGCCGGCGTGTTCGGCCTCGACTGCTCCTTGTCGAACGTGCGGTACTGCAGCAGCCACGGCAGGTCCTTGTGCCCGCGCTCCATGAAGTCACGCCGGGCTACCACGATGACCGTCCCCGCCGGGCCGAGGTTCTTCTGCGCCCCCGCGTACCACAGCGCGTACTTGCTCACGTCCACCGGCTTCCAGAACATGTCGCTGCACGCGTCCACCACCAGCTCCACGCCTGTGGGCGGCGTGGGGTCTTGGTGAAACTGCACGCCGTAGACCGTGCTGTTGCTCTCGAAGTAGCAGTACTTCGCGTTGGGCGAGTACTTCACCTCGCTCCCTTTGGGGATGTGATCGTACTTCGTCGCCGACGTGTCGCCGCACAGGTTGATGTTCCCGAACAGTTTCGCCTCGCGGATGGCCTTGTGGCTCCACTCGCCGGTGTCGAAGTAGTCCGCGGTGTCGGACTTGTCCTTCGCCAGGAAGTTCATCGGGATCATGTGGAACTGGCTGGACGCCCCGCCCTGCAGGAACATGATCGAGTGCGAGTCCGGGATGCCCCCGACTTCGCGGAAATCGGAGAGCGCCTCCTCCAGCACGCGGTCGAACACCGGCCGCCGGTGCGAGTGCTCCAGGATGCCCACGCCGGAATCGAAAATGTCCCAGATGTCCTTCTGCGCCTGCCGCAGCACGTCCTCGGGCAGCGCCCCGGGGCCCGCCGAGTAATTGAAACACCGCCCCGCGGCACTGGGACGGGCGATCACCGTCGGCCCCTGGGAAACCGAACCGGAAACTGGCTTGGCGGTCGAAGTCGTGGCGGGCATCAGCGGCTCCTGCAAGAGAAGCCAAAGCATAGGAACCCGGCCAAACGGTCCCCGCACACCTGCCCCCCGAACCTCACCCCGACTGCCCAACACCCACTGCCCACTGCCCCCGCCACCTCAGCACATCGCCGCAAACACCAGCAACGTGAAAAGCACGATGCGGCGGTGGTGCTCGTTGATCGAGACAACAGTCTGGGCTGCGCGGTACAACGCCATGTCTGATATCCGATTGTGGGCCTGTCTGGGAATGAGAGAACGATGCGGACACCATACCTCACTTCAACCCCCGTGCCAGTGACAGCCCCGATTCCGAACCCCGCTTTTCTGCTCCAGAACGCGGCTCGGAACCGCCCCGCGTCCGAGAACCCCGGCGCCCGCCCGATCACGTCGCGTGGACGCAACATCG